>NZ_DASWXW010000054.1:0-22157 GCF_036405315.1 Brevundimonas sp.
CCGTCGCCGGCGTCGCCGCCGACCGTCACCACCACGCGGCGGCCTGTCGGCAGGGCCGGCGGATCGATCTTGCCCACGGCCAGCGAGGTCGGCGTCTCGCCGCCGTAGCCGTCGAAGACGCTCAGCATCGACCATTCGCGACGCAGGCCCATCCACCAGGCGTCCTCGGTGTTGATCGACAGCACCGAGACCCCATGTCCTTCCGCGGCGTGCGCCAGCGCGGCCTGCGGGTCGCGGACCAGCTTGATGTCAGCGGCGGCGCCGAAGCGCAGACGGGCGCCGTCCACGGCCTTGGCCGGGTCGATCGGGGCCCAGACGTGGACCTGAAGCCGGCCCTGACGGGCCAGGCCCCAGCCGACGATCTCGCGCCACAGGTGCTCGACCGCCTCGCGGTTCTCGGGTTCGCACTGTTTCAGGACGCGGGCCTGAACGGCCTGCTCCCGGTCGGGGCGCAGCTTGGTGTGGGGGCCTACGGGCGCGTCCTTGGCCTTGCCCACCTGGCCGGCGACGGCCAGACGGCGCTCGAACAGTTCCAGGATCTGATCGTCCAGGCTGTCGATCTCGGCCCGGAGGGCCGCCAGCGCCTTCTGCTCGGGGCTCAGGTCGGCTTGGTCAGCGGGCCAGATTTGCTGGATGTTGGATTGCGGCATGGGATTGGGCTTTCGGCATGGAATTTCGATGAGGAGATCGCGTCCGCCGAACATCAGGCAGGAACGCGTGCAGAGGCCGCTCGGGAGAAGCGGTCGCCAGCGAGACTGTCAGGATTGGTTAGAAGCCCGACGCCTCAGCCGGCGTATCGAAAGCCGTAATAGCCGTAGCCAAAATAAAAGCCGGCCACCGCGCGCGTGGTGGTTTCAAGGGTCATTTGTGCGCGCAGCGAGGACATGGGTCCGGTCCGGTTTCAGGATCAGGGTCGATCCGATCCTCTCTTAAGCGCGCAAAGACTATGCGCGGTCAACCCCCAGACGGGCTCAACAGGACAAATCGCGTCCGGTTGTCACTGAAATCCTGCAGATCGTTGCGCAGAACCGTCAGTCCATAGACCTCGGCCGCACGCGCCGGCGCCACGGCGGCGCGGGTCACGTCGCCCGCCTCGGCCACGGCGGCGGCGGCCCCGCCGGTGTCGAAGACCTCGACCGGCGTGATCCTCATCTCGCCCAGGGCCTTGGAGCACTGCTGCAGGGCCACGGGATGGCTCTCGGCCGTCCGAATGTCCGACAGACGCGCTTCCGGCAACCCCAGCAGGGCCAGCCGGATCGGACGCCAGGCCTCGCTGACCACCGTCAACCCCGCCTCGCGCACCAGGCTGGCGGCGGGCTCGACCACGCCGATGGTCGAGTTTTCGACCGGGATCAGCGCCGACTGGCAATCGCCGGACAGCAGGGCCTCGATGGCCCCCTGAAAGGTCTCGAACCCGACCGCCTCGTCCCACGGGCGCAGGTCGAGGCAGGCTTCATGGCTGAAGGCGCCTGGCGCCCCCTGATAGGCGACGCGGCCCGGCCCCTCGTCTTCGGTCGGCGAGATCACGCGGCCTCGGCGCGGGCCTGACGGCCGGCCTTGAGGCGCTCGGCGACCAGGAAGGCCAGCTCCAGCGCCTGATCCGCGTTCAGACGCGGATCGCAGTGGGTGTGATAGCGGCTCGACAAATCGTCCTCTGTCACCGCCTGAGCGCCGCCCAGGCATTCGGTGACGTTCTGGCCGGTCATTTCCAGGTGGACGCCGCCGGGGTGGACGCCCTCGGCCTCCGCCACGTCGATGAAGCTGCGGACCTCGCCCATGACGCGGTCGAACGGCCGGGTCTTGTAGCCGTTGGCGGCCTTGAGCGTATTGCCGTGCATCGGATCGATCGACCAGATGACGCGCTTGCCCTCGGCCTTCACCGCCCGCATCAGGGCCGGCAGACGATCGCCGACCTTGTCGTGACCGAAGCGGCCGATCAGGGTCAGACGGCCCGGGATGTTGTTCGGGTTCAGGGCGTCGATCAGCGGCAGGATGTCTTCCGCCGTCATGGTCGGTCCGCACTTGACCCCGATCGGGTTGGAAATGCCGCGCATGAACTCGATGTGGGCGCCGTCCAGCTGACGGGTGCGCTCGCCGATCCACAGCATGTGGGCCGAGGTGTCGAACCATTCGCCCGACGAACCTTCCAGGCGCGTCAGGGCGCTCTCGACGTTCAGCAGCAGGGCTTCATGGCTGGTGAAGACCTCGACGCGCGACAGATCGGGGTGCGTTTCGGGCGTGACGCCGACCGCCTCCATGAAGGCCAGGGCCTCGGTGATCTTGTCGGCCAACTCGCGATAGGCCGCGCCCGCGCCGTTGTCGGCGAAGCCCAGGGTCCAGCGGTGGATGTTGTACAGGTCGGCATAGCCGCCGCCGGCGAAGGCGCGCAGCAGGTTCAGCGTCGAAGCCGACTGGTTGTAGGCTTTCAGCAGACGCTGCGGATCGGGCACGCGCTCCTCAGCGGTGAACCCCATGCCGTTGATGATGTCGCCGCGATAGGACGGCAGCTCCACGCCGCCGATCTCTTCTACCGCCGACGAGCGCGGCTTGGCGAACTGACCGGCGATGCGGCCGACCTTCACCACCGGCTTGCGGCCGGCGAAGGTCAGCACCACCGCCATCTGCAGGATCAGGCGGAAGGTGTCGCGAATATTGTCGGTCGAGAACTCCTTGAAGCTCTCGGCGCAGTCGCCGCCCTGAAGCAGGAAGGCGTTGCCCGCCTCTACCTGTGCGAGATGCTGGGTCAGCTTGCGGGCCTCGCCCGCAAACACCAGGGGCGGCATGGCCCGCAACTCGTCTTCGACACGGGCCAGTTCGGCCATGTCAGGATAGTCCGTCGGCATATGCACGACGGGCTTGTTTCTCCAGGATTCAGGGGTCCAGCGCGTACTCATGCCGCCTAGATAGCCCTCAAGGCGACCTGGAACAACAAATGTTGCGCCGCAGCGACGTTTTCAGAGCGGCGACCAGGCCTCGTCGGCGGGCAGAGGCGCGAACAGGGCGTCCAGCGTCGCGTCGCTGACGTCCGACAACTCGGCGGGCGACCACTTCGGCGCATTGTCCTTGTCGACGATGACGGCGCGCACGCCTTCCTGGAAGTCATGGGTCTGCACGACCCGACCGCCCAGGGCGTACTCCATCGCCATGTTCTCGGCGAAGGACGACAGCGTCGCCCCGGTGCGGATCTGGCGCAGACTGACCTTCAGCGACTGCGGCGACTTGGTCTTCAGCGTCTGAAGCTGCTTCAGCGCCCAGTCCGAGCCGTCGGCCTCCAGCGCGGCGAAGATCTCCTCGACCGTGTCAAAGGCGAACAGGCGGTCGATGGCCTCGCGATGCGCGTCCAGCGGCGCCAGGCCCGCATCACCCGCTGCGCGATCCGCGACCGCCTTGGGATCAGCCGACGCCGCCAGCAGTTCAGCCTTCAGCACCTCGACGCCTTCGCTCGGCACGAAGTGGGTATGGATGCCCAGCGCCACCGTATCCGCCGCCTTCAACCGCGCCCCCGTCAGCGCCAGCCAGACGCCCGTCTGCCCCGGCAGGCGCGACAGGAACCAGCCCCCGCCCACGTCGGGGAACAGGCCGATCCCCGTCTCGGGCATGGCGTAGGTGGTGCGCTCGGTGGCGATGCGGACGTCCGCCGGTTCGCTGATGCCCACGCCGCCGCCCATGACGATGCCGTCGACGACGGCCGTGATCGGCTTGGGATAGTCGAACAGCAGATGGTTCAGTTGATACTCGGTCTTGAAGAAGGCCTTGGCCTCCGACGCGTCCCCTGCCCCGCTCTCGGCGATCATGCGGATGTCGCCCCCGGCGCAGAAGCCGCGCTCGCCCGCATGGTCGATCAGCACCGACTGCACCGCGTCATCGCCCCGCCAGGCCAGCAGCGCCTCGATCATCGCATCGCACATGGCCCGGTTCAGCGCATGGATCGCCTTGGGCCGGTTCAGGGTGATGCGGCCGACGCCGCCTTCAATGCGGGTGATGACTTCGGCTTCGCTCATCGGGCCAGCTCCCGCGCGATGATCACGCGCATGATCTCATTGGTGCCTTCCAGGATGCGGTGGACCCGCAGGTCGCGCACGATCCGCTCCAGCGGATAGTCCTTCAGATAGCCATAGCCGCCATGCAGTTGCAGCGCCTCGTCGGCGATCTGGAAGCAGGCGTCGGTGGCCAGCCGCTTGGCCATGGCGCACCACTTGGTCTTCTCGGGGTGGTCATTGTCGATGGCCCAGGCCCCGCGCTGCACCATCAGGCGCGCCGCCTCCAGATCTGTCGCCATGTCGGCCAGACGGAACTGCAGGGCCTGGAACTGGCCGATGGCCTGACCGAACTGCTTGCGGGTGGTCACGTATTCCTGCGCCGTCTCCAGCGCCAGCCGCGCCCCGCCCAGCGAGCAGGCGGCGATGTTCAGACGCCCGCCGTCCAGACCAGCCATCGCGTATTTGAAGCCGTCGCCTTCCTGGCCCACCAGATTGGCGACCGGCACGCGGCAGTCGTCAAAGCTGACCACGGCGGTCGGCTGGGCGTTCCAGCCCATCTTCTTCTCATTGGCCCCGAACGACAGGCCCGGCGTGTCCTTTTCGACCACGATGGTCGAGACGCCCTTGGCGCCCTCGCCGCCCGTGCGGACCATGACGACATAGACGTCCGACACGCCCGCGCCGGAGATAAAGGCCTTGGACCCGTTCAGCACATAGTGGTCGCCGTCGCGCACCGCCGTGGTCCGCAGCGCCGCCGCGTCCGACCCCGAGCCCGGCTCGGTCAGGCAGTAGCTGGCCATCTTGTCCATCGTCACCAGCGACGGCACGAAGCGCGAGCGCAGGTCGTCAGACCCGAACTTGTCGAGCATCCACGTGGCCATGTTGTGGATCGAGATGAAGGCCGCCGTCGCCACGTCCCCGCGCGACAACTCCTCAAAGATCACCGCCGCCTCGACCCGGCCCAGGGCCATGCCGCCGTGCTCTTCGCCCGTATAGATGCCGCAGAAGCCCATCTCGGCCGCCGACTTCATCACTTCGACCGGGAAATGCTTGTCCTCGTCCCACTGGGCCGAATGCGGCGCCAGCTCGGCGTCGGCGAAGGCCCGCGCCGCGTCCTGAATGGCGCGCTGGTCGTCGTTGAGGGCGAAGTCCATGATCTATACTCCCGACTCTGCCCTCTGTCGGGGCGTTCATGCTGCTTCTATCCAAGCCCCGGCGAAACGTCACCCCGCCAGCGCCCCGCGCCGCATCCTGTGTCCGCCAATGACGCAAGGCCGCGCTAGTCTTCGCCTCTCGACGCGTCGATTTCAGACTCATTGGACGAATTGGACTCTGTTTTTTCGCGACGGGTTTCCGATATGCCTTCCCCAAAGCCGTTTCCCTGCCCCGTCTTGGGGACTATGAGCCCTGCATGACCCTGCCCTTCCAGCCCGCCGCCTTCCCCTACGCCCGTCCGCGCCGCCTGCGCTCGCAGCCCTGGGTGCGCCGTCTGGTCGCCGAGACGACCCTGACGCCCGCCGACCTGATCTGGCCGATCATCGTCCACGACGGCGCTGAGGACCGCCAGCCGGTCGCCTCCATGCCCGGCGTCTTCCGCCTGTCGCCCAAGGAGGCCGCCAAGGCCGCCGTCGAGGCCCGCGACCTGGGCATCCCCATGATCGCCCTGTTCCCGAACGTGAACGACAGCCTGAAGGACAACGTCGGCACGGCCGCCAGCGACCCCGACGGCCTGATCCCCGACTGCATCAAGGCCATCAAGGACGCCGCGCCCGAGATCGGCGTTATGACCGACGTCGCCCTGGACTGCTACACCGACCACGGCCACGACGGGGTTCTGGAGAACGGCCGCATCGTCAACGACCCGACGCTGGAACGCCTGGCCGAACAGGCCTTCATCCACGCCCACGCCGGCGCCGACGCCGTGGCCCCCTCAGACATGATGGACGGCCGGGTCCAGGCCATCCGCGAGGCGCTGGAAGCCAACGGCCTGCCGGACACCCTGATCATCAGCTATGCGGCCAAATACGCCTCGGCCTTCTACGGTCCCTATCGCGACGCCGTCGGTTCGTCGAAATCGCTGACCGGCGACAAGAAGACCTATCAGATGGACTACGCCAACGCCGACGAGGCGCTGCGCGAGGTGGCGATGGACGTTTCCGAGGGCGCCGACGCCCTGATCGTCAAGCCGGGCCTGCCCTATCTCGACATCGTCCGCCTGGTCTCCGAGACCTTCAAGATCCCGACCTTCGCCTATCAGGTGTCCGGCGAGTACGCGATGATGCAGGCCTCCATCGCCAACGGCTGGCTGGAGGAAGACCGCGCCATCCTGGAAACCCTGCACGCCTTCAAGCGCGCGGGCGCCTCCGGCGTCCTCAGCTACTTCGCGCCGAAGGCGGCGCGGCTGCTGGGCTAGCATCTTCCTTCTCCCTCAAGGGGAGAAGGGCTGAGCTAGGCCGTCGGATCGACGGCCCGGCCGTACTTGCCGCGGAAATAGGTCAGGGCGTCGCCGGGGCGGGTCTCGAAGCCGGAAACTCGCCCGACGATGACCAGATGATCCCCCATGACGATGCGGTCGTGGGTCGTGCAGTCCAGCCGCGTCACGGCGTTGCGCAGGCGCGGCGGGGCCGGATCGCCGACCTCGAACTCGTCGTCCGACAAGGTGCAGACGCCCCAGGCGAAGCGGTCCGACATGGCCTGGTCCTCGACCGGCAGCATGTGAACGGCGAACCGTTCGGCCCCGGCGAAGGCGTCGTGCCGGTCCGACTTCACGTCCAGGCACCACAGGACCAGCGGCGGATCCAGCGACACCGAGGTGAAGCTGTTGACCGTGATCCCCAGCGGCCCCTCGGCGGTATGGGCCGTCACCACGCAGACGCCCGTGGCGAACCCGCCCAGCGCCTTGCGATAGGCCTTGGCGTCGAAATCGGAAGAAGAAGATGGAGACCCGGACACAGGCCTGACCTAAGCCGTGGGGCGTCATGCGGCAAGACCGCATGCCGGAAACGCCCGCGCCGCAACCCCTTCTTAACGGCCGCATGGGATTCACGACTAACGAACGACGTTAAGATTGGCCTGCCCATGTCCGCGAGCGATCGCCCGATCCTCATCAAGAAGGTGAAGAAGGTCTCCGGCGGCGGCCACCACGGCGGCGCGTGGAAGGTGGCCTACGCCGACTTCGTGACGGCCATGATGGCCTTCTTCCTGCTGATGTGGCTGATCAACACGACCGACCCGGAGCAGAAGAAGGGCATCGCCGAATACTTCGCCCCGGCCAACGTCTCGGCCTCGACCTCCGGCTCCGGCGGCATCCTGGGCGGCACCGCCCTGGGCGACGACGGGGCCAAGGGTTCCGGCTCCATGTCCGTCATCGAACAGCTGGCCCCCGAAGCGCCCGACGCACCCGAAGCCGTGGGCCAGAACTCCAACCTGGCCGCCGCCAGCGAAGCCGCCCTGCGCGCCGAGATCGCCAAGCGCGAGGCCGCCGACTTCGCCAGCGCCGCCGAATCCCTGCGTCAGGCCATGCAGGCCATGCCGGAACTGGCCGAGCTGTCGAAACAGCTGATCATCGACCAGACGCCCGAGGGCCTGCGCATCCAGTTGGTCGACCAGGAAGGCCGCTCGATGTTCGAGAACGGCTCCTCGCGTCCCAACCCGCGCGCCCAACTGCTGCTGCGGGCCATCGCCAAGGTCATCAACCAACTGCCCAACCGCATCTCGATCACCGGCCACACCAGCGCCGTGGCCGGCTCCAGCCGCGCCAGCGGCGCCGGCGACTGGTCGCTGTCGTCCGCCCGCGCCGACGCCTCACGCCTGACGCTGCAGGGCGCGGGCGTGAACGCCGACCGGGTCTATTCGGTGGCGGGCAAGGCGGGGTCCGACCCCCTCTATCCCGATGACCCGTCCCTGGCCGGCAACCGCCGCATCGCCATCGTCCTGCTGCGCGAGGCGCCGGTCCTACCCACGGACACCAGCCTGTGACCGCGAGCGCCGCTCTCACGGCGCTTGCGAAATCCCCCGGTTGCGCGCCAAATCGGGACATGACGACCCACGCGCAGACCTGCCGAAACGATTGGAAACGGACGTAAGGCCGTGACCCAGCATTTCCCGACCCGGCAACTGCGGTTCTTCATGACCGCCAACGCGCCCTGCCCCTATCTGCCGGGCCAGTTCGAGCGCAAGGTCTTCGCCAACCTGCCCTTCAGCGACGGCGCCGACGTCAACGACGCCCTGACCCAGGCCGGCTTCCGCCGCAGCCAGAACATCGCCTATCGCCCGGCCTGCGAGGCCTGCGCCGCCTGCGTCTCGGTTCGCATCCTGGTCGGCGAGTTCACCTTCTCGAGATCCCAGCGCAAGATCCTGAACCGCAACGCCGACCTGTCGCGCGATCTGGTCGAGGCCGAGGCGACGATGGAGCAGTTCGACCTGCTGCGTCGCTACCTGTCCACACGCCACCCCGGCGGCGGCATGAGCGACATGGGCTGGTCCGATTATGTGTCCATGGTCGAGGACACGGCCGTCCGCACCCACCTGATCGAATACCGTCTGCCGGCGAGCGACGACGGCCCGGGCGATCTGGTCGGGGTCTGCCTCACCGACCTGCTGCATGACGGCCTGTCAATGGTCTACAGCTTCTTCGCCCCCGAGCTTGAGCGCCGCAGCCTGGGCCAGTTCGCCATCATGGATCACCTGCGCCAGGCGACCCAGGTCGGCCTGCCCTACGTCTATCTGGGCTACTGGGTCCAGGGCTCCCCCAAGATGGATTACAAGGCGAAGTTCAGACCCATGGAGGCCCTGCGCCCGCTGGGCTGGAAACGGCTCTAACCCCTTCTCCCGCAAGGGAAGAAGGATTTTCAGGTCATCGGCACGGACGTTCCCAGCGTCGGTCCCCACGGCCCCTCGTCCTGACCGCCCGCGAACCTCACCAGGGCCGCGATCCGCTTCTCGATCGGCGGGTGGGTGGCGAACAGGCCGGCGAAGTCCGCCTTGTCCGCCGTATTGTCCAGGAACATGCCGCGCAGTTCGTCCGGCGCCTCGATCTTCGACTGCCCCGACACCTTGCGCAGCGCCGAGATCATCGCGTCGGGGTTCTTGGTCAGCTCCACCGCCCCGGCGTCGGCCACATACTCCCGCGTCCGCGACAGGGTCATGCGGATGACGGCGGCCAGACCAAAGCCGATCACGCCGATGGCCAGGCCGATCAGGATCAGCGGCAGGGCGTTCTTGTTGTTCCCGCCGCGACCGCCGCGCACATAGAACAGGCTGCGGAACACCAGTTCGGCGACCACGCTGATGATCCCCGCAAAGATCGAGGCGATCACCATGGTCCGCACGTCCTTGTTGATGACGTGGGTCAGCTCGTGGGCCAGGACGCACTCCATCTCGTCACGGCTCAGGGCCTGCATCAGGCCGCGCGTGACCGTGACGCTATAGTTCCCCTCATGCAGCCCTGACGCATAGGCGTTCAGCGACGGGCTCTCGATGATCCGCAGCGTCGGCGTCCGCAACCCGCGCGAGATCGCCAGATTTTCCAGCAGGTTGTAGAGCTCAGGCTCGACCCGGCGCTCGACCTTGCGCGCGCCCGTCATGGCGTCGATCATCATCTGGTTGCCGAGATAGGCGATGACGAACCAGATGACGGCCACGACCAGCGCCGTCGGCACGGTCCAACCCAGCATGGACACGGCCAGCGCCAGATCCTGCGAAAGACTGCCGCCCGAGTTGGGCAGCAGGCCGAACCCCATCATCAGCACCTGAATGCCGAACAGGATCAACACCAGCAGCACCGGGAACCCGGCCAGCAGGATGGCCGACCGGGTGTTGTTCCGCCAGATGTGGGTCTTGAGGCCGACGGCCTGACCGAAAACCGCCATTGGGGCTTAGAACTTCACCGTCGGCGGGGCGGCGTTCAGGGCGACGCGTTCACCCTCGCCCACGTCGAAGAAGGGCTTGTCGGAGCCGAAGCCGAACATGCCGGCGAACAGGACGGTCGGGAACTGGCGGCGCACGGCGTTGAACTCGCTGACCGCATTGTTGAAGAAGCGGCGCGCGGCGGCCAGCTTGTTCTCGATATCCGACAGGTCCATCTGCAACTGCTGGAAGTTGGCGTTGGCCTTCAGGTCCGGATAGGCCTCGGACACGGCGAACAGACGGCCCAGGGCGCCGGTCAGCATGTTCTCGGCCTGCACCTTCTCGTCGATCGTGCGGGCGCCGGCGGCGACCGCGCGGGCCTGGGTCACGGCGTCCAGGGTGCCGCGCTCGTGCGTGGCGTAGCCCTTCACCGTCTCGACCAGGTTGGGGATCAGGTCCTGACGCTGCTTCAACTGCACGTCGATGTCGGCGAACGACTGGTTGGCCGCCTGATCCAGCGCCACCAGTTTGTTGTAGGCCCCGACGACGACGAACAGCAGAACGACGACGATGACGCCGATGATGATCCAGGTGATCATTGAGCCTCCTCCAGCATTTCAGAAGGAATATGGGAGGCCTTAGCCCCGGCAACCAATGAATTCGCCGTCACCTGCCAGCGCAAGGCTTCCGTCATCCTCCGGGCCGCGCGCAGCGCGGAACCGGGGGACCCAGCGGCGCGCGAGAGCGCGAACCTGCCAAAGACTTCGCCGTATCTTTCGCCGCGCCGTCGCGCGGCGCCGCTAGGTCCCCCGGTCGCTCCTGCGGAGCGCCGGAGGATGACGGAGGCTAGAACTGCTTAGCGGAACTTGCGCATCCCGCGCGGCCCCTGCCGTCCTGCTCCGGCACGCTTGCCCAGCCAGTCTTTCCAGTCGGGCCAGTTGCGGCGACGACCGCCGCCATCGGCCCATTCCGGCCCCGTCTCGGCGTTGAACACCGCCACGTCGGCCAGACCGCCCTGCTTGTAATTCTGCAGCTTCACGCCTTTGCCGCGGCCCATTTCAGGCAACTCGGCCAGGGGGAAGATCAGGGCCTTGATGTTCTCGCCGATGACCGCGACGTGGTCGCCTTGCGGGTTGGACGGGATGCGCAGCATGGACAGCATCTCGCCGTTCAGCACCTGCTTGCCCCCGCGCTTCTGGGCCAGAAGGTCGTTCTCCGGCGCGACGAAGCCGTAGCCGGCCTTGGACGCCACCAGAAGCTTCGCATTCGGTTCATGCGCCACGACGTTGATAATCTCGGCCTTTTCGTCGAGGTCGATCATCAGGCGCAGCGGCTCGCCGTGGCCACGCCCAGAGGCCAGCTTGTCGGCGCCGATGGTGAAGATGCGCCCGTCAGAGGCGCCCACCAGCAGCTTGTCGGTGGTGAAGGCCGGGACCAGGAAGCCCAGGCTGTCGCCTTCCTTGAACTTCAACTCCGACGGGTCCTCGACCTTGCCCTTGGCGGCGCGGATCCAGCCGCGTTCCGACAGGATGACGGTGATGGCTTCGCGCGGGATGAAGGCCTCGGGCGCCACAAAGGCCGAGGCGTCCACTGCCTCGCCGATGGTCGTGCGGCGAGGCGAGATCAGCGCCTTGCGCACGACCTCCAGTTCCTTCGAAATGGCCTTCCACTGCTTGGCTTCGGACGAGGTCAGCGCCTTCAGCGCCGCAAGTTCCTCGGCCAGGGCGTTGTATTCCTTGTCGATCGCCATTTCCTCGATCCGCGCCAGTTGGCGCAGGCGGGTGTCGAGGATGTAGTCGGCTTGCGGCTCGCTCAGGCCGAAGCGCGCGATCAGGACGGCCTTGGGCTGCTCCTCCTCGCGGACGATGCGGATCACCTCGTCCAGGTTGAGGAAGACGATGCGCAGGCCTTCCAACAGGTGCAGCCGCTTCTCGACCCGCTCGATCCGCCATTGCGACCGGCGGTTCAGCACCACGCGGCGGTGATCCAGGAAGGCTTGCAGGCAGTCCTTCAAGCCCATGACGCGCGGCGTGCCCGAGGCGTCCAGCACGTTCATGTTGATCGGGAAGCGGACCTCCAGATCGGACAGCTTGAACAGGCTCTCCATCAGCATCTCAGGCTCGATGGTGCGGTTCTTGGGCTCCAGGATCAGGCGGATGTCTTCCGCCGACTCGTCGCGCACGTCGCCCAGCAGCGGCGCCTTCTTGTTCTCGATCAGGTCGGCCAGGGCCTCGATCAGGCGGCTCTTCTGCACCTGATAGGGCATCTCGGTGACGATGATGCGCCAGACCCCGCGCCCCAGGTCCTCGGTCTCCCAGCGGGCGCGCAAACGCACGCCGCCGCGACCTGTTTCATAGGCGTCCAGGATCGAGGCATGACCTTCCACCGACACCCCGCCGGTCGGGAAGTCCGGCCCCGGCACGATCTGCACCAGTTCCTCGGTGGTCGCCTCGGGTCGTTCCAGCAGCAGCTGACAGGCGTCGATTAGTTCGCCGACGTTGTGCGGCGGGATCGAGGTCGCCATGCCCACGGCGATGCCCGACGAGCCGTTGGCCAGCAGGTTGGGGAAACCGGCCGGCAGGACCACCGGCTCCTCGTCCTGATCGTCATAGGTCGGGCGGAAATCGACCGCGTCCTGGTCGATGCCGTCCAGCAGCAGGACGGCGGCGGGCGTCAGCTTGCACTCGGTGTAGCGCATGGCGGCGGCGCTATCGCCGTCGATGTTGCCGAAGTTGCCCTGCCCGTCCACCAGCGGATAACGCTGGGCGAAGTCCTGGGCCAGACGCACCAGGGCCTCGTAGATGGAGGCGTCGCCGTGCGGGTGATAGCCGCCCATGACCTCGCCGACGACCTTGGCGCATTTGCGCGCCGCCGCCTGCGGATTCAGCCGCATCTGGTGCATGGCGTACATGATGCGCCGGTGCACCGGCTTGAAGCCGTCGCGCACGTCGGGCAGGGCCCGGTTGGTGATGGTCGACAGGGCGTAGGCCAGATAGCGCTTCGACAGCGCATCGCCCATCGGCTCTTCGACGATGCGGCCGCCTTCGGGCGTCGGGGTGTGGATGGTCATGTGACTTCGAATCGGAGATCGGACGCCGGAAGTCTAGCCCACTGACGGAATCAGAAGGGGGTAAAGTCAGGAAAACGACGCCCTGCATCCGAATGGCGGATTGAGGCGTATCCTCATCCGAGGCGACAAGCCCAAGGACGACGCGATGCTCCTGATCCTGCTGTCCTATCTGGCCGGGGCGCTGACCATTCTCAGCCCCTGCATCCTGCCGGTCCTGCCCTTCGTCTTCGCCCGCGCGGGCCAGCCCTTCGTGAAAAGCGGCCTGCCCCTGCTGGTCGGGATGGCCTTGACCTTCGCAGGCGTGGCGACGCTGGCGGCGGTCGGGGGAGGCTGGGCGGTGCAGGCCAACCAGGTCGGGCGCTGGATCGCCCTCGCGGTCATGGCGGTGCTGGGGCTGACGCTGGTGTTTCCCGCGTTGGCGGATCGGCTGACCCGGCCCTTGGTCGCCCTCGGCTCGCGTCTGACCGAAAAGGCCAGCGCGGAGCAGCAATCCGGAGGCGGCGTCTGGCCCTCCTTCCTGCTGGGGGTGGCGACCGGCCTGCTGTGGGCGCCGTGCGCCGGGCCGATCCTGGGGCTGATCCTGACCGGCGCGGCGCTTCAGGGGGCCAGCGTCGGCACGACCCTCCTGCTGGTCGCCTACGCCGCCGGGGCCGCCACCTCCCTGGCCCTCGCCCTGGTGATCGGCGGAAGGGTGTTCCAGACGATGAAGAAGTCGCTGGTGGTCGGCGAATGGGTGCGACGGGGTCTGGGCGTGCTGGTTCTGGTCGGCGTCGCCGCCATCGCTCTGGGCCTCGACACCGGCCTGCTGACCCGGCTGTCGAGCAGCAGCACCAACCGGATCGAGCAGAGTCTGCTCAGCCGGTTCGGCGCGGGTCAGCCGACGAACGCCCCCGCTGCGCCCCTGAACGCCCTGCCCGTCGAAGGGGCCATGCCGCCGCTGACCGGCGCGACCGAGTGGATCAACAGCCCGCCCCTGACCACGGAACAACTGCGCGGCAAGGTCGTGCTGGTCGACTTCTGGACCTACTCCTGCATCAACTGCGTGCGGACCATCCCCTATGTCCGCGCCTGGGCCGAGAAGTACCGCGATCAGGGACTGGTGGTGATCGGGGTCCACACGCCCGAGTTCGCCTTCGAGAAGTCGCCCGCCAACGTCCGCGACGCCGTGCGCCGGTTCGGGATCACCTATCCCGTGGCCATGGACAACGACTTCGCCATCTGGCGCGCCTTCGACAACCGCTACTGGCCCGCCCACTACTTCATCGATGCCAGGGGGAACATCCGCCACCACCACTTCGGCGAGGGCGACTACGAGCACTCGGAGCGGGTCATCCAGCAACTGCTGAAGGAGGCCGGGGCCACCAATGTCGATCAAGCCGTCGTTCAGGTGCGGGGTCGGGGCGCCGAGGCCGCCGCCGACATGGCCGAGGTCGCCTCGCCGGAAACCTATGTGGGCTACGCCCGCGCCAGGCATTTCGTCTCGCCCGGCGGCTTCGATTTCGATGTGCGCAAGACCTATGCGGCCGCGCCCCTGAAACTGAACGACTGGAACCTGTCCGGCGACTGGATCGTGCGGTCCGAACACGCCGACCTGCAAACGACAGGCGGAAAGCTGGCCTTCCGCTTCAAGGCCCGCGACCTGCATCTGGTCATGGGGCCCAGCACCATGGGCCAGCCCGTGCGCTTCCGCGTCCGCATCGACGGCCAGGCGCCCGGCGCCGACGCCGGCGTGGACATTGATGCGCAAGGTCTGGGCCGGATCGACAGCCAGCGCCTGTACCAACTGGTGCGCCAGTCAGACGGCGCCCGCGAACGCACCTTCGAGATCGAGTTCCTCGACCCCGGGGTTCAGGTCTTCGCCTTCACCTTCGGCTAAAGCCGCCCCGCCTCGGCCAACCGCTCGATCATCCAGACCCGCGCGGGCGGCAGGGGCTTGTTCAGGGCGTGGAAAACGAACTGCTCGAGGAAGTGCCCGGTCAGGTCCAGCCCCGCCTTCACGTCGCCTTGGCCCAGACCCGCCTGCGCCCCCAGCATGAAGGGCGGCAGGTTCAGCAGCTTGTCGGCATAGGGCGCGCCCGCGTCGCGGCTGACGGCGCGGCCGGTGCGCGGGCTGACATAGATCAGATCGTCCATCGACCCGGTGGCGGCGCAGCGCGACAGGTCGAGACCGAAGCCCAGGTCTTCCAGCAGCCCCGCCTCGAACCGCACGAAGATGGCGGGCCAGACTTCGGGCAGGGCGAACGCCCCCATCATGGCCTCAAAGGCCAGAAAGGCGCCCGGATGCGGCTCGCGCTCAGGCAGGGCTCCTTGCGCCACCGCAGCGGCGGCGTTCAGCCCGACCAGGGCCAGAGGATCGTCGAACAGGGCCGCCGGCCCCTCGCCCACCGGCTCCAGCCGCGCTGAACCCAACTGTTCCGAGGTGCGCGACCGCAGATCGGCCACGACCCGCGCCCCTGCCTGTAAAAAGGGCCGCATCTTCCGCGACGCCCCACCCGCGACATAGGCCGCGCGACGGCCATGCCGCTCGGTCAGCAGTTCGACCACGGCCCCGGTGTCGCCATGCGCCCGCGCCGACAGGACGAAGGCGTCGTCCTGAACCTCCATCAGTCGGCCTTGATGGCGTTGACGACGGCGCGCGCCTTGTCGTTGGGCACGGCGAAGCTGAGGACGTATTGCTCGATCTTCCAGCCGTCCTCGGTCAGCCGCAGCACGCCCGAACCGCGCGTGGTGCCATAGGCGTCGTTGTCCAGCACCTCGTCGAACCAGGCGACGCAGCGGCAGTCGATCGGGGCGATGGTCACGGTCCGCGTGACGGGGCGATAGGTCCAGCCCCGCCCTTGCGAGAAATAGGGCATGGCGTAGGCGCGGAACTCCGGCAGCGTCCACCGCTCGGCCGCATCCGTGCCGATGAACCGGCCATCCGCCGTGAAGGTGGCGAAATAGGCGGCGCCGTCGGCGACCGAGGCGGCGGCGTGCATGGCGTCCAGGGTGCGCTCGACCGAGGCGGTCTCGGCAGGCGTTGCGGACAGTTGGAGCATCAACAGGGCGGCGGTGATCATGAGGATGTTCTAGTCCTGTTCCAGCGAAGGGGGAAGCGCACACACCCCCGCTCATCCCGGCCTTCGCCGGGATGAGCGGAGAAAAATCACGCGCCCTCAAGAGGAGAGCGATGGCATGGCGCCGATCTTCGCCCCGCGCGTTCAGACCTCCAACCCCACCCAGGAGAGGTCTCATGAAGATCGTCACCAGCCTCAGCTTCCAGGGCCAGTGCCGCGAGGCGCTGGAGTTCTACGCTCGCGTTCTGGGCGGCAAGGTCACGGCCGCCTTTCCCTTCGGCGACGGCCCGCCCGACATGGCGGTGGACGCCAAGTACAACGACTGGCTGATGCACGGCTGGCTGGAGGTCGGGGACCAGGCCATCATGGGGTCCGACATGCCGCCGGAGTTCGCGCCGAACATCGACAAGCCCAAGAACGGCTTCGACGTCTCCTATCACACCGAAGACGTCGCCAAGGCGCGGCAGGTCTTCGACGCCCTGTCGGAAGGCGGCAAGGTCGGCATGCCTTTCGCCGAGACCTTCTGGTCGCCCGGGTTCGGCAGCCTGACCGACAAGTTCGGCATTCCGTGGATGGTCAACACCAACCCGGCGGCGGACTGTAAACCGGGCGGCTGACGCCTTTGTGATCACGGACCGTTACGACCAAAGCCGTATTGGAATCAGGATGATGCGGCGCCTATGTCCGCTCCGTTCCCCGAGCCCTCCCGGGCTCCAGCCGTCAGGTTTCCGATGTCCCGCGTCCGCAACCCTGCCCTGCAGTCGAAGATCATGTCCGCCCAGGACGCCGCCGCCCTGATCCCGGCCAACTCGACGGTGGGTATGAGCGGCTTCACCGGCTCTGGCTATCCCAAGGTCGTGCCCATGGCCCTGGCCAGCCGGATTGAGGCCGAGCACGCGGCGGGTAATCCGTTCAAGCTGAAGGTCTGGACCGGCGCCTCGACCGGGCCGGAGCTGGACGGCGCCCTGGCCAAGGCGGACGGCATCGAATTCCGCCTGCCCTACAACTCCGACCCCATCGCCCGCGAGAAGATCAACAAGGGCGAGATGGAATACCTGGACATGCACCTGTCGCAGGTGGCCCCGGTCGCCTGGCAAGGCTTCCTCGGCCCGCTGGAGACAGCGGTGGTCGAGGTCTCGGGGATCCGCGAGGACGGCTCGCTGATCCCCTCGTCCTCCATCGGCAACAACAAGACCTGGCTGGACCGCGCCGACCGCATCATCCTGGAGGTCAACAGCTGGCAGAACGCGGCGCTGGAGGGGATGCACGACATCTACTACGGCACGGCCCTGCCGCCGGCCCGCGTGCCGATCCCGCTGGTCAAGCCGACCGACCTGATCGGCGAGACTGTGTTCCGCGTCGATCCGTCGAAGATCGCCGCCATCGTCGAGACGGACTCGCCGGACCGCAACCTGCCCTTCGCCGCGCCGGACGCCAGCGCCACGGCCATCGCCGGGCACCTGATCGAGTTCCTGCAGCACGAGGTGAAGCTGGGTCGCCTGCCCGCCCATCTGCTGCCCCTGCAATCCGGCGTCGGCAATGTCGCCAACGCCGTGCTGGCCGGCCTTCAAGACAGCCCGTTCGAGAACCTGACCGCCTATACCGAGGTGCTTCAGGACGGGATGCTGGACCTGCTGGACTCAGGCAAGCTGACCGTCGCCTCGGCCACCGCCTTCTCGCTCAGCCCCGAGGCTGCCGCCGACCTGAACAGCCGCATGGAGCAGTTCCGCGGCAAGATCATCCTGCGCCCGCAGGAAATCTCGAACCACCCGGAGATCATCCGCCGTCTGGGCTGCATCGCCATGAACGGCCTGATCGAGGCGGACATCTACGGCAACGTCAACTCGACCCACGTCATGGGCTCGCGCATCCAGAACGGCATCGGCGGCTCAGGCGACTTCGCCCGCAACGCCTACATCTCCTGCTTCGTCACGCCGTCGACGGCCAAGGGCGGCAAGATCTCGGCCATCGTCCCCATGGCCAGCCACGTCGACCACATCACCCAGGACGTGCAGGTCATCGTCACCGAACAGGGCCTGGCCGACCTGCGCGGCCTGTCGCCCAAACAACGCGCCCAGGTCATCATCGCCAACTGCGCCCACCCCGACTATCGCGACGCGCTGAAGGACTACTATGCGCGGGCGCTGAAGGGCTCCTACGGCCTGCAATCGCCGCACCTGCTGACCGAGGCCCTGTCGTGGCACCAGAGGTTCATCGAGACGGGGTCGATGAAGGGGTAGCTCTCAATCCTCCCCCGCTCGCGGGGGAGGGGGACCATGCGCAGCATGGTGGAGGGGGCGGAAACAGGCGGGCGCTACAATAATCAGGGAGCAGCGTTTGAAGCTCGCCCCCTCCACCGCCTGACGGCGGTTCCCCTCCCCCGTCGCTGCGCGACAAGGGAGGATTAGCGGTCCCTAGCGGTTCAACCCGGTCGGGAACGGTCGGCCCAGCGCCTCCGCCATGGCCTGCTGGCTCAGCATGAAGACCAGGTCGCGCTGGTGGTAGTTGTTGGACAGGACCACCACGGTCACATCGGCCTCGGGCTGATACAGGACCAGGTTACGGAACCCGGCCCAGCTGCCGGTGTGATAGATCTGCTTGTCGTCGAAGGCTGGCCTCACCTGCTCGCCCAGGCTGTTGACGTAGATGCCGTAGCCATAGGCGCGGTGTGCGCGGCCCCGTTCCTTGGGGGTGTTCGCCGGGGCGTGGTCGGCGATCATCTGGGCGTAGGAAGCGTCGCTGAGGACATGGCCCTTATGCAGGGCTCGGTTCCAGACCAGCATGTCGTCCAGGGTCGAATAGAGAGCGCCG
Organism: Brevundimonas sp.; assembly: GCF_036405315.1. Classification (GTDB taxonomy): domain Bacteria; phylum Pseudomonadota; class Alphaproteobacteria; order Caulobacterales; family Caulobacteraceae; genus Brevundimonas. Next base: position 18,765 of record NZ_DASWXW010000054.1, read on the forward strand.
GCGCCGAAGACGACGCTGACATTGGCTATCGGCTGGGCCGCCAGACCGCCGGGGAAGTTGGCGTAGCCCATGGCCAGGCCTTGCGCGTCGGCATGGGCGTCCGACCCCGTATCCTTAAGGCCCAGCGGCTTGAGGATCGCGTCGTTCAGATAGGTCTCGAACGGCTTGCCGCTGGCCTTGCTGACGATCTCGGCAGCCAGATTATAGGCGGCGTTGTCGTAGCGGATCTTGGTGCCCGGCTCGAACTGCAGGCCATAGCGGGCCGAGGCCTCGGTCAGTTCCTGCGGCGTGCGCGGCGTGACGCGGATGCGGCCCCATTCGGCCTGAGCCATCAGGTCCGGGATGCCCGACGTGTGCGACAGAAGGTGGTGGATGCGCAGCGGCTTCCATGCATCCGGGCAGGCCTCGATCCATTTGCAGACCGGATCGTTGACCGACAGCCTGCCCTCGTCCTGAAGCTTCAGAATGGCGGCGGCGGTGAACTGCTTGGACACCGAGGCCAGACGGAAGCGGGTGTCCAGCTTCAGCGGCTGATCGTTTTCGTAGTTCGCCTTGCCATAGACCTGACGGAACAGGACCTGATCGCCCTTGGCCACCAGGACGGCGCCCATGAACTGCTTCCGCTCGCCCAGATAGTCCAGCCGCGCCTTCAGCTGCGGCAGAGCCTCGACCACCTCGACGGGGGGGCGTTCCGGCAGCTTCGGCTTGCTCGCCGTCGCCGCCTGGGTCTCAGGCGCGATGGCGTGGACGAGCCAGGCGCCGGCGCCGGCTGAAGCAAGGGCGACGGCGGCCAGGGATCCGAGGAACCAGGGCCGCCCGCCTGCGGACTTGGGAACTACAAACACGATACTAAACCACGTTTTTTAGACGTCGAAATCCAAACCGAACTGGGCGTAGAGGGCGCGGCTGTCCTGCCATTTGGGGTCGACCTTGACGGTCAGGAACAGGTGGACGGGGCGGTCGAGCAGTTCGATCAGCTCCTCACGCGACTTCTGGCCGATCCACTTCAGGGTCTGGCCGCCCTTGCCCAGCACGATGGGGCGCTGGCTCTCGCGTTCGACATAGATGGTCTGTTCGATGCGCACCGAACCGTCAGGCTTCTCGTCAAAGGCCGTGGTCTCGACCGCCGCCGAATAGGGCAGTTCTTCGTGGACGCGCAGATAGACCTTCTCGCGCGTGATCTCGGCGGCCAGGACGCGGACCGGTACGTCGGCCGACTGGTCCTCGGGATAGAGCCAGGGACCGGCGGGCATGGAGCGCGCCAGACGCTGCTTCAGGTCGTCCACGCCGTCGCCGCTGAGGGCCGAGATCATATAGACCTCTTCATAGACGCCGGTCTCGAACAGGCGGTGCGACAGGGCCAGAAGAGTGTCGCGACGCATGCCGTCGATCTTGTTCAGCACCAGGATGACCTTGGTCCCCGTCGCCTTCAGGTTGGCGATGATGGTCTCGGTGTCCTCGGCGGACTTGCGGTCGGCGGCGGTGCCGTCACGGCCTTCGGATGCGATGTGCGAAGGGGCGTCGATCAGATGGACCACCACGTCGGCGTCCTCGGCGCCGCCCCAGGCCGAGGCGACCATGGCGCGATCCAGACGGCGGCGCGGCGTGAAGATGCCGGGCGTGTCCACCAGGACGATCTGGGCGTCGCCCTCGATGGCGATGCCGCGCACGGGGAAGCGCGTGGTCTGGACCTTCTGGGTCACGATCGAGACCTTGGAGCCCGTCAGCCGGTTCACCAGCGTCGACTTGCCGGCGTTGGGCGCGCCGATGATGGCGGCGAAGCCCGCGCGCTGGTTCGGGTTGAGGGTCTCGGTCAAATTACGCCTTCTCGTTTCAACAGCGCCGTGGCGGCGGCTTTTTCCGCCTCCTGACGCGAACGTCCTGTTTGTTGCACGGGGTCGAAGCCGACCACCGTCGCCTCGACCACGAAGGTCGGAGCATGATCTGATCCGGTGCGTTCCACCACCCGATAGGTCGGCAGGGGACGCCCTTGAGCCTGCGCCCACTCCTGCAGAGCGGACTTGGGATTGGTCACGGCCGGCGCCGGAGGAGACGCGAACTCCTCGGCCCAGGCGATGTCGAACATGGCCTTGGCCGCCGTCAGGCCGCCGTCGCGATAGACGGCCGCCAGAATAGCCTCAACAGCATCGGCGATGACTCCGGCCTTTCTGCGGCCACCCGTCTTGGTCTCGCCCGCCGACAGGCGCAGCGCCGGGCCGACGCCCAGCCGCTCGCCGACGCGGGCGCAGGCGGCCTTGTCCACCAGGGCGTGAAGACGGGCCGACAGTTGGCCTTCGTCCGCCGAGGGAAACTCGCGCGTCAGCCGGTCGGCGACCAGCAGGCCCAGCACCCGGTCGCCCAGGAACTCCAGCCGCTCGTTGTCGGCGGGGCGTCGGCCGTCGGCCTGTCCCCCGCCCTCGCCCACGCTGGCGTGGGTCAGGGCCCGTTCCAGCAGGGACGGGTCGGAAAATTCATGGCCCAGCCGACGCCGGAGCGCGGCGACGGCCTCGGCCCGCACGTTCGCCATCAGTCGAGGATCTTGAAGAACCGGCTGGGACGCAGGTTCGCGAACCAGCTGACCGGGTTGAACAGAGACGCGCCCGGCGACCACGAGAACATGATGATCTCGGCCTTGCCGACCAGATTCTCGGCCGGGACCATGCCCACGCCGGCCGACATCTCGACGCGGCTGTCGATCGAGTTGTCGCGGTTGTCGCCCATCATGAAGAAGTGTCCGGCCGGGACCTCATAGACCGGGGTGTCGTCCAGATCGCCGCCGGGACCGAAGTCCTGGGTCATGAAGCTCTTGCCGTTGGGCAGGGTCTCGCGGAGCTGAGTCACAGGGCGCGGGCCGAACATGTCGGCCATCTCGGCGCGGCTGACGACGACGTCCTTCACCGCAGCGCCGTTGATGTAGAGCTTGTTGGCGATCATCTGCACCTTGTCGCCCGGCAAGCCGATCACGCGCTTGATGTAGTCGGTCTTGTTGTCACGCGGCAGCTTGAACACGACGATGTCGCCGCGCGCCGGGTCCTTGCCCAGGATGCGGCCGTCGAACAGCGGCGGGCTCCACGGGATCGAGTGCTTGGAATAGCCATACGACCACTTCGACACGACGATGTAGTCGCCCTCGTAGAGGTTGGGCTCCATCGAGGCCGAGGGGATGGTGAAGGGCTGGAACAGCAGCACCCGCAGCACGAAGGCGATCAGCAGGGCGAAGACGACGGTCTTGATGATCTCGACCGTCTCGTTGCTCGCGGACTTCTCTTTTTTCACACGTTTGGCTTTCTTGGGACGCGGCGTGGCGTAGATCGGCTTGTCGCTGTCGAGGGCTTCGGGATCGTCGCCCATGTCGAAGGGGGCGTCGCCGTCGTCGCTCCAGATCGGTCGCGG
>NZ_DASWXW010000055.1:0-3339 GCF_036405315.1 Brevundimonas sp.
CCCGAAAAGCACGACGCGTCTTCTTTCATCGTTCAGCGAAAGGAGACGCCAAAAATGAACGACAAGGAGCGCAACCTCCAGCACGCCATGATGTCCTTCGCCCTCTGGGGCGGGATGCTGGTCAACACGAAGCAGATGAACCCCGCGAACAACCGCGCGGTCAGTCATCCCTCGAACTTCGTGCCCATAACGATCAAACGGCCGCGCGCGTAGTCGCGAGGAAGCGTTGATCCAACCGCAACCCCGGTCAGAACGACCGGGGTTTTTCAATTCCGCTTGCCTTGGCGCGCCGCCCCGCTGAAACCGGCTGCATCATCAAGAGGAGCGTCGTCATGGGTCTGATCGTCGAGGAGCGCCGCGGCGCGGTCATGGTCTGGACCCTGACCCGGCCCGACCGGCTGAACGCCCTGCCGGACCTGGAGGACGGCGAGGCCTTCGCCGCCGCCTGCGAGACCGTCAATGCCGATCCGACGATCCGCTGCGTGGTCATGACCGGCGCGGGCCGGGCCTTTTCGGCGGGCGGCGACCTCAAGGCGATGAAGGCCCGCGCCGACCTGTTCGAAGGTTCGGGCGCGGCCATCCGCGAACGCTATCGCCGGGTGGTTCACCGCATCGTGCGCTCGCTCTACGGGCTGGAGGTTCCGCTGATCGCCGCCGTCAACGGTCCGGCCATGGGGCTGGGCTGCGACATCGCCGGGCTCGGCGACATCCGCATCGCCTCGGACCGCGCCAGCTTCGGCGTGCCCTTCATGAAGCTGGGCATCATCCCCGGCGACGGCGGCTCCTGGCTGCTGCCGCGCAACGTGGGCTATGTCCGCGCCGCCGAGATGCTGTTCACCGCCCGCTCGATCGACGCCGAGACGGCCGACCAGTGGGGCCTGGTCAACCGCGTGGTGCCGCACGAGACCCTGATGGACGAGGCCATGACCACGGCCAACCAGATCGCCGCCCAGCCGCCCCAGGCCCTGCGCATGGCCAAGAGCCTGCTGCGCCAGGGCCGCGACATGAATTTCGATCAGATGCTGGAGCTGTCGGCCGCCATGCAGGCCCTGGCCCATCTGACCGAGGACCATATCGAGGGCGTGACGGCCGTGCTGGAAAAGCGGCCCGGCGATTTCACCGGGAACTGACCGGACAATAAGAAAGGGGCCCCTCGCGAGGCCCCTTTTCCGTTTCCGATCGTGCTGACCCTTAGCGGCGGGCCGGCGTCTGCATCGAGCGGTTGGCGGGGACGCCGGCGACATTGGCAGTGCGTTTGGCGCCGGCCGTCTGGCCCGGCTTCATGAACTTGACCAGGACGCGCTGGCCGATCAGCAGCGGGGCGTCGTTGACGGCCACGACCACCTCGACCACGCGCTCGTCGGTGCGCTGCGACGGGTCGTCCGAGGCCAGCTTGCGGGCGCCGAAGACGGCGGCGCGGCGCAGGACCTTGCCGACATAGACCTTGCTCGGGTCGCCTTCCGGGGTGATCTCGACGGCCTGATCGGCGGTGATGTTCGGAATGTCGGCCTCGACGATTTCGGCGCGGGCGATGCGCGGGGCGTCGGGCTCCAGATCGAACATGTTGGACACGTTCAGGGTCGAGGCGCCGGCGCCGGGGTTGGCGTAGCGGCGCACGATGCGGCCCTCGGCGGGCGAGCGGATGACGGTCAGTTCGACGTCATAGGCGGCCTGGTCGCGGCGGGCGCGGGCGGTCTGGACGGCCGACTGGGCCGAGCCGAGGCGGGCCTGGGCCTGGGCGATGGCGTCGCGGGCCTGATCCAGCTTCTGGGCGGCGACGAAGTTGCTGTCCTTCAGCCGCGCCAGGCGGTCGTACTCGCGCTGAGCCGTGGCGATGTCGACGTTGATCAGGCGCAGCTGGCTCTCGGCTTCCGACAGGTTGGCGGCGGCCGTCTGCAGGGCCAGGCGCGGTTCGTCGTCTTCCTGACGGGCCAGGATCTGCCCGGCGACGACGCGGTCGCCTTCCTGCACCAGGACTTCACGCACCACGCCGCCGCGGCGCGCCGCGATCTGGATGATGCCGCCCTCGATGTCGACCTTGCCGTTGGCGATGGCCGCATAGGGGCTCTCGACCTTCTTCTCGGCGGCGGCGGCGGCCTCGGCCTTCTTCGCCGCATTGGCCTTCTGGACCATGCTGAAGCCGACGACGAGCACGATCAGCAGCACGAGGCCGATCCAGAGCCATTTGTTTTTCAGGAAAGCGGGCATGTGAGACGTCCTTGAGGATCGGTGTCTAGTGCGAGGCCAGAACGGCGTCGGGATTGGGGATGCGGCGCTGGTCGTCGATGATCACGCCGTCTTCGATGTGGATGACCCGGTCGGCCCAGGCCTCCAGGCGCGGGTCGTGGGTCACGCAGATGACCGCTGCGCCGTGCTCGGTGGCGGCCCGGCGCAGCAGACGAATGACCACCTGGCCGTTCTCGCCGTCCAGGGCCGAGGTCGGTTCGTCGGCGAACAGGATCTGCGGGTCCTTGGCCAGGGCGCGGGCGATGGCGACGCGCTGCTTCTCGCCGCCGGACAGGGCCGCCGGGCGCTGATGCAGGCGATGGCCCAGGCCGACCTCCTCCAGGGCCAGGGTGGCGCGCTTCTTCGCCTGATCCGGGGTCAGGCCCTGGAATTTCAGCACCGTCGTCACCTGCTGCAGGGCGCTGAGCGCCGGGAACAGGTTGAAGCCCTGGAAGATGAAGCCGCAGTGATCCAGACGGAACTTGTCGATCCGGCCCGACGACAGCTTCCACATGTCGTCGACATCCAGGGCGTCCACGCGGCCTTCCTCGGGACGCAGCAGGCCGGACAGGGCGGCGATCAGGGTCGACTTGCCCGAACCGGACGGTCCCATGACCATGGTCAGGTCGCCGTGGCGAGCGTCGAAGTTCACGCCCTTCAGCACCTCGACGTAGTTCTTGCCGGACTTGAACCGCTTGACCAGACCCTTGGCCTCGATGGCGAATTCGCCATGCTTGCCTTGAACTTTCGTATGCATGTTCATCGCAGCAGGTCCGCAGGTTGGCTCTTCTTCAGGATGCCCATCGACAGCAGGCCCGACACCATGGCGATGGCTATCAGACCGCCGCCCACCACGATCAGCAGGGGCAGGGGCAGGGCGATGATGACCGCCTTGGACATGGCGAACAGGGACAGCAGCCAGGTCAGGCCGATGGCGGCGGCGACGCCGACCACCCCTACCCAGAAGCTCAACTCCATGACGATGCGGCGCAGGCTTCCCATGCCGACGCCCAGGGCGCGCAGCGAGGCGAACTCCTTGATGTTGGCCATGATGGCCCCGCGCAGGGTCTGCCAGGTGATGGCCACGCCGATGATGATGCCCAGCACCACGCA
>NZ_DASWXW010000056.1:0-14534 GCF_036405315.1 Brevundimonas sp.
GCGATGCACCGGCTCGCCGGATTGCCGGGTTTCCTGTATGAGCCGCCGCCATGCCCTTCACCGCCACCGTCCTGACCATGTTCCCCGAGGCCTTTCCTGGGCCGCTCGGCGTGTCGCTGATCGGCACCGCCTGGCGCGAGAAGGGGCTGTGGGACCTGCAGACGCTGGACATTCGCGCGTTTTCCGAAGATAAGCGCGGCTTCCTGGACGACACCCCCGCGGGTGGCGGTCCCGGTCAGGTGCTTAAAGCGGACGTGGTGGCCCGGGCTCTAGACAGTCTCGAAGGCCCGCCCCGGCCGCTTTTGTACATGAGCGCACGCGGTCGACCCCTGACGCAGGCGCGAGTGAAGGAATGGGCCAAGGCCGACGGAATCGTCGTGCTTTGCGGTCGTTTCGAGGGGGTGGATCAGCGGGTGCTCGATGCGCGCGGGTTCGAGGAGGTCTCCGTCGGGGACGCGGTGCTCGCCGGCGGCGAGTCTGCGGCCATGGTGGCGATCGAGGCGTGCGTACGACTGATCCCCGGGGTGCTTGGCGCGGCAGACAGCCTGTCGTCCGAAAGCTTCGAGGACGGTCTTCTGGAACACCCGCAGTACACGCGACCGCGGACGTTCGAGGGGCGCGACATTCCCGAGGTGCTGCTGTCGGGCGATCACAAGAAGATCGCGCAATGGCGAGAGGCGCAGCGGGAAGAGACCACGCGGGAACGACGTCCGGACCTCTGGACGGCGCACCTCGCGAAGACGGCCGCGGAGCCTGGCTCCGCCAAATCAAAGGCAAAGGGCGCAAAAGCCCGAGGAGAATAGACATGAACATCGTCCAGCAGATCGCTGCCGAAGAAAAAGCCCGCCTGCTCGAAGGCAAGACCATCCCCGACTTCCAACCGGGCGACACCCTGCGCGTCCACGTGAAGATCAAGGAAGGCGAGCGCGAACGCATCCAGGCGTTCGAAGGCGTCTGCATCGCCCGCGACAGCGGCGGCATCAACGAGACCTTCACGGTCCGCAAGATTTCCTTCGGTGAAGGCGTGGAGCGTCGCTTCCCGATCCTGTCGCCGAACATCGACTCCATCGAAGTGAAGCGTCGCGGCGTCGTCCGTCGCGCCAAGCTGTATTACCTGCGCGACCGTCGCGGCAAGTCGGCCCGTATCGCCGAGCGCCAGACGGTTCGTCCGGCCAAGGGCGCTTCGGTGCCGGTCACGGGTTCGGCCGACAAGGGCGACGAAGCGTAATCCAGCTTCGGCCTCGCGCTGAAAAGATCGAAGCCCCGGCGGAAACGCCGGGGCTTTTGTTGTTTTAGGGCGCTATCGCGCGCGACGCGGCCGCGCGCTGCTTGAGCGCGATAGAGGCGCTAACGCCAGCCGTGCGTGGAGCGGCCGCTACTGCGGATGCAGGGGATTGTCGGCGTCGCGCTGGCCTTCGAGGCTGCGTCGCAGGGCGTGCATCTCGTCGTAGCCCGTCTTCACGGCGGCGTAGGCGCGGCGGACGGTCTCCCTGGTCGTGGCCGACAGGGCCTCGTCGGCCAGCGCATGGTCGAAGCGGTCGCGAAGATGGGCTTCCCCGCCTTCGACAGAGCCGACGACCGCCGCCTCGTCGCGCAGCAGGGCGTGCTTGATGTCCATGAAGGCGCGCTGGGCCTTGGCCAGGATGGAGCCCTCGTCCTCGGCCTGACCGCCCAGGTCGCGCACGGCCGCCTGCAGCTCGGCCGCGACGCGGCGTCGATCTTCGCTGCGGCGCTGGAACAGGTCGCGATAGCGGGCGTCGTCTGTCTCGGCCGCCGCCTCGGCGTAGCCGTCGGCGCTGTCGATGGCGCCTTCGGCCAGACCGTTCAGAACCCTGATGTCATGACTGTTGGGGGAGTTCACCGGACACCTCCGTGGCTGACGTGGGTGAAACCCGCGCCCGCAGCGAAGGTTGCCCTTGGCTCTAGAGCTTGGTGCGCAGCGACCACAGCTCGGGGAAGCAGCGGCGCTTCAGCGTCTCGACCAGATAGCCGACGCCGTCGGTGCCGCCCGTGCCCTGGCGACGGCCGATGATCCGCTCGACCGTCACCACATGCTTGTGGCGCCAGGTCAGCAGGGCGTCGTCGAGGTCCACCAGCTTTTCGGCCAGCTGATACAGCGGCCACCAACGCTCGGTGTCGCGGTAGACCTCCAGCCAGGCGGCCTCGACGCCCTCGGACGGCTCATAGGTCTGGCTGACGTCGCGGTTCAACACCTCGGCGGGGACGGGCAGGCCGGCCAGCGACAGTTGCCGCAGGGCGTCGTCGTAGAGGCTGGGAGCCTCCATAGCCGCCACCAGGGCCGCATGGGCCTCGGGCCGTTCGACATGGAAGCGCAGGAAGCGCGGGTCCTTGAGGCCCAGCATGGTCTCGAGGCGGCGGAACTGGTCGCTCTGGAAGCCCGAACTGGCGCCCAGGTCGCCGCGGAACTTCAGATAGTCGGAGGGGGTCATTGTGGCCAGGATGTCCCAGCTCTGGGTCATGACCGACTGGATGCGGCTGACGCGGGCCAGGCTCTTGTAGGCGGGCACCAGATCGCCGGCGCGGATCAGGCTCTGGGCCAGGGCCATCTCGTGCAGGATCTGCTTGAGCCACAGTTCCTTGGTCTGGTGGATGATGACGAACAGCATTTCGTCATGCTGGTTCGAGCGCGGGTGCTGGGCGCTCAGCAGGACGTCAAGCGACAGATAGCCGGCGTAGGTGATGCCGGTCGGCTCGTGCTTGGCGGTCTCGATAGCGTGGCCGCGAATGTCGTTGTGTGCGTCGGTCATCCGCCACCTATCGCCGGATCAGGCCGCAAGGGCCAGCCCGGAGGCGACGGAAAAATCAGTTGGACGCGCGGGCTTCGGCGGCGTTGGCGGCCATCTGGCGGCCGTTGTCGAAGGCGTCGCGGGCGCCTTTGTAGACGAAGCCGTAGGTCGGATAGACGGTGGTGCCCAGGGCGTTGATCGGGTTGTACCAGACCTTGACCCGGCTCCAGTCGCCGGCGGGCGAGACGTCGACGACGGTGACGTTTTCCTCGACCTTGCCGCGGCTGCCGCCCCAGTTGGCGTGGGTCACGCGAATGACGCGGTCGGTCAGGATGTCGGAAACGACGGCGACGTGGCCCTTGTCCATGCGGCCGCTGGGCTGGAAGACCAGAACGGAGCCGGTTTCCGGGGCGCGGCCCGTGCGGAACTTGTCGACCGCCTGACGCCACCAGGTCCAAGCGTCGCCGAAGATCTGGATGCCCGAGAACATCCGGGCGAAGGTCACGCACTGCCAGTAGGAGTCGTCGGCCTTGGCCGGCGCAGGGCCGAGCGCAAGGACGCCAAGGGTCGCCGCAACCGCAGCGGCTGTGAGCCGTTTCATCATCTGGCGTGCTCCCGACTAAAACGCGGACCAAGCCTTAGACGATAGTGTCCGAAGGTTGAAGAACCGTTTCAGACTGTTTCCCCGCGTGATCCACAGGCGAGCGGCGCCGTTCGGCCATCCGTCGCAGGGCCTTTCGGGCCGGGCGCTCGATCAGGTGGTAGGTGACGGCGGCGGCGGCGATCAGGCCCAGGATGATCCCCAACCACACGAGAAGGTGAAGCCGCTTGTCGTCCGCGCCGGTCGCGCGGGCGGCCAGATTGACCGCCAGAATCTGCCACGGCGCGCAGACCATGTAGACCGAGTAGCTGATCTCGCCGAGGTAGACGGCGGGTTTGGACGCCAGCCAGCCGGCCCGGCCGTCGGGCAGGGAGGCCAGGGCCAGGATCAGCAGGCCGGCGGCCAGCACGGTGACGGCGTCCCAGGCCAGCACCGAGGCGCTGGCGATCATGACGGCGGCGGCCAGCAGGGCCAGGGGGGCGGCGGACTTCACCGGGGCGCGGCGATAGACCAGATAGAGGGCGCAGCCGTAGGCGAAGCAGGGGACGATGCGCAGCGCCCCCCAGCGGAAGGTGGCCTCGGTCAGGGGAAAGCCCGCCAGGCGCTCGAACGCGGCATAGAGGCCCATCAGGAAGACCGCCGCCCCCGCCGTCGCCACCCAGGGCCGCTTCCGCAGCGGCCAGGCGGCCAGGGCGAACAGGGGGAAGGCCAGATAGGCGAACCACTCGGCCGAAATCGACCAGGAGGGGTGGTTCCAGCCGGCCTCGCCGGCGAAGCCCCAGGCGTGGATCATCAGCAGATGGGCGGGCAGGGTCTTCCAGCTCAGGACGCTGCCGTCGATGCTCATGCCCACGAAAACGGCCGCCAGGCCCAGGGCCATGACGCCCAGCAGGGTGAAGACATGCAGCGGATAGACCCGCGCGATCCGCGCCCACAGGAAGCCGCGATACGAGAACCGCTTTTCGGCGTAGGCATGCAGATAGACGTGGCTGAGGATGAAGCCCGACAGGACGAAGAAGAGCTCGACGCCCAGGTAGCCCTTGGCCGCCAGATTCGGCAGGAAGCCGACGTCCAGATTGGGCCAGAAGGTGTAGAGCACGACCCAGAGCGCGGCCATGAAGCGCAGGGCGGTCAACGGGCGAAGATCGACGGGCGTCGGGCTCATGCGGGCACCATGAAACGGCGCCGCTTTGGGAAGCGTTAAGCGGCCTGAGGCTTCAGCAGCAAGTCCGGCGCCATTGCGGGGCGGGGCGGCCCTATTCGACCCGACCGCTCTCGCCGGCCTTCGCGATCGCGGCGCTGGAGGCGGCGCAGCCGGTCAGGTTTTCGCCGCCGACCTCGACCTTGGCGGTCAGGGGATAGGTGCGGTCGCTCATCCCGTCAGAACAGTCGGTGGCCATCAGGGTGACGACCAGCGGGGTCATGGCCTCGGTTTCGGTGGTCCAGACGGCCACCGTCCCGTGCAGCGCCGGGCCGGGATTGGCGGCCTTCTGCTCGGGGCGATCGACGCCGGAATAGGTCAGGCCGGCGGGCGTGATCTCGATCGCCCAGAAGGGTTCGGTCCCCATGACGCGCAGCGGTTGATCCAGATCGACTTTGGCCAGGGTGCGGCCCTCGGCCGGAGCGACGGGGGCCTTTTCAGCCGCCGGCTGCGAACAGGCGGTCAGGGCGGCGGCCGAGACGGCGCAGAGCAGGGCGAAACGCATGGCGGGCTCCGGGAACGTCAATAGTCAGGATCGTTGTTGTCGGCTTCGTCGCGGCCGGGGTCCAGCCGATTGTCGACCTGATCGTCCCAGCCCTCGCGATCCGAGCGGAAGGCCAGGCTCATCAGCAGCCAGGACAGGCCCATTGCGCCTAGAACGCCGACGCCCATGGCGATCCAGCCGTGGACGGACATCGGGCCGCCGCCGATCAGTCGCCAGTATGCGGCCAGGCCGAGGGTGGCGACGGCGGCGATGACGACCGCCAGGCCGAGGGCCAGCAGGAAGCGTTCTGCCCGACCTCGCGCCTGGGGCGTTTTCATCGCGTCAGATCAGCGTTGGACCCACTGGCCCGCGGCGTTCTTGTACCATTGGCCCGAGCTGATGCGCGGGAAGAGCTGGGTTTCGAACATCCGGGCGCCGGCCACTTCGGCCGTGGTGCCGGCGTCGGCGGCGCTGCGGGCGTAGGCTTGACGACGCCCAGCATTGGTCGCGCTGACGGCGGCCTGGGTGTCAGGCGCGACCGAGGTGCGGATGCCGAGGAAGCCGTCGGCCTGTTCGCCCACCGCACCGGCGGCCTTGGCCTGATCGACCAGGGCCTTCTGGGAGGCGGTCTGGGCCACGGCGGCGCCGGCGGCCACGCCCAGGGCGGCGACGGCGGCGACGGCGACGAAGAGCTTGCGATGGTTCATGTTCAGCCCCTTTCTTTCGGTCAGAACAGGTTGGGGTTTTCGCGCAGGAGGTTCTGCAGTTCCTGGTCGAGCTTGATGCGGATGTCGGCGTCCAGCTTGGCGTAGATCTGCAGCGGTTCGCTGAATTTGATGTTCACCGTGGGCGCGCACGCGGCGACGCTGACGGCGGCGAGGCCGAACAGGGCGATCTGACGCTTGCTGATCATGAGGCCGGTCTCCGAAGGCGGCGGTTGAAGTCGCGGCGATCTAACGCCCCGGTGCGTGAATGGGTTCTGAACAAAGCGGCGCCTTAGCTCAAGGCGTTTTCGTTTCCGGGGGCGTCGTCGGGGCGGACCCGTTGGCGGATTTGCCCCATTCCATCAGGTCGGACACGATCTGGTTGGCGTTCCAGGTGGTGTCCAGCGTCAGGTCGATGGGCGTGTCGGACGGCAGGGGCAGCTTCTTGTTCATGAAGTCGCGACGGATCACATCCATCCAGCCCAGACGCAGTTGCTGGCGTTCGGGCGGATCGTGGCGGCCGTGGATATGGAAGCGAACCCCCAGACGCCCGCCGTCCAGACTGTTGACCTCGGCGCTCAGGTCGCTGATCGCCAGGTCCTGCATGGCCTGATAGGCCAGGTCCTGCATGGTGTTGGGCGGCAGGGCCGCGCCATCGGCCTCCGCACCCCCGGCCGCCAGATCGTCGAAGACCTCGGGCTGGATCGACAGGCGGCCGGGGCGCACGGCGTTCAGCACGCCGCCGACGATCCGCCAGCCCGTGTCGGGCGCATAGGTGAAGGGCAGGCGGCCGGACACCACAGCATCCAGTTCGGCCTTCTCCTGCAGGTTGGCGCTCTTCATCAACTCGTTCAGCTGCACCTGTTCGACCACGATCACCCCGCCCCAGGCCTCGCCCGGCGTCAGGGGGATGTTGAAGGGCTCGATGCTGATGCGGCCGCCCGCCGCCTCGATCTTGCCGCCGGCCAGGTTCAGCGCCTTTTCGTCCAGGGCGAAACGCAGTTCCAGATCGGTCAGGGGGGTGACGGCTTCCAGGCGATCCACCGTCAGCACCTGATCGGGGGCGGTGATCAGCGGCGTCAGGCTGGTGAACTCGATCCGGCCCTTCAGGCCCTGCACCTTGCCCGCCGGGCTGGTGAAATCGAGCTCGGGGATGGTCAGGAGGCCGGAACTGCTTGAGGTCGTCGGGGTCCAGTCGAACCGCCCCTGGAACCCGGCGGAACCCTCGACCGGCGACTTCAGGTAGTCGGCGGCGAGGGGGCTGAGGTCGTCGGGCTGCAGGCCCTGGGCGGTGAAGGCCAGGGCGGGCGCGTTGATGGTCACGCCGCCGGCCTCGGCCTTGCCGTCGTGGCGCAGATCGATGCGGCCGACCGCATGGCCCAGCCGGGTCAGATCGAAGCCGCCGCTCCAGACGTCGCCGGTCAGCCGCGCCTCGCCCGTCGCCGCCAGAGGCAGGAAGCGCAGGGGATCGGTGGTGTCGGACGCCTGCGCGCGGGCGACGTTCGCCGTCATCGACAGGCCCGAGGGCTGGCCGTCGACGACCAGCCGGCCCTGAGCTTCGGAGAAGCGCATGGCCAGGAAGGGGGCGGTCGCGCCGACATCGGCCAGGGTCCCTTGCGCGCGCCAGTTGCCGTTCGCGACGGTGATCAGGGGCGCGTCGGCGGGGCAGAAGCGGCCCGCCACGTCGGTCACGTCGTTCTCGCCCAGTTCCAGCCGCTCGACGCTGACGGGGATGCAGTCCTGGGTCGCATAGGTCAGCCGCCCGCCGTTTGAGGCCAGCTCGCCCTTGGTCGACAGGGCGATGTTGCGGCCTGGACCGAAGTCCAGCGCCGCCTGACCGTCCAGTGTGGCGCGGAAGCCGCCGGGTGTCAGGCGCCACGACGGCACGGCGATCCGGGCCTCGGGCAGGCCGCCGCCGCGCTGCGAGGTGATGCTCAGGGCGCCGCCGCCCGACTGGTCGGATTCCGCCGCGAACAGGGGCGTTCGTGCGGGGGCGAGCGTCAGGACGCCGCCGTTGGCCGGTCGCGCCGTGATCGGTCGGGTCAGGGTGAGTTCGGTCCCCGCGCTGCCGGCGGCCAGCTTCAGGCCCGGCGCGTCGATGGCGAAGGCGCCCAGCGCCCGCTTCAGTTCAGCAAACTCCGGCAGATCGTCCTTCGTCGGCGCGCCGAAGCCGGGCCAGGCCGCGCGCGAAGCGTTCAGCGACCCGGCGGCGGTGATCCGGGTCACGCCGTCGCGCACCACGTCCAGCGCCAGGCGGCCGCGGGCCTCGTTCAGGCTGAGATCACCCGCGACCAGCCGCCCGGCGGTCAGGGCCAGCGGCCCTTCGATCTCGAAGGCGTCGCCGTGTCCGCCCGCCGTCAGGCCGCTGGACGACAGGGCGGCCCGGGTCAGCTGAGTCCTGTTCAAGGTTCCGCTGTCGAGGGTGACGGCGGCGGGCGAGGCGATGCGCCATTCCAGGCCGCGCTCGCCGCGCGTCACACTGACGTCAGCGCGGTTCAGCGCGACATCGGCGCCGCGCGCCTCCAGGCTCCGACCGCTCAGGCCCTGGGCGCGAACCCGCGCTTGACCCTGGCCGAGGATGCGGAAGGCGTTGAGCCAGCCTTCGGTTCGACCGTCGAAGTTCAGCGCGGCTTCGGCCTTGCGGCCCTCGATCTCTCCGGCCGACAGGGCGTCGGCGGTCAGGCGGGCGGCGAGGACGGCCCGGCCGTCGCCGCGGCGGGCCTTGAGGTCGGGATAGGGCAGGTCGCCGGTCAGGCTCAGCCGCGCGGCCGATCCTCCGGCGTCCTTCACGGCGAAGTCGTCGGCGGCGGCCTCGACCTTGAGCGCCACGCGGTCGCCGGTGGTGGTCAGGTCAATGACGGCGCTCAGGCCGCGCGCTTCGACGTCGCCGCTCTTGAGCGAGGCGGCGGGCAGGCGGGCGCTCAGGCGCATCAGCTTGCTGTCGTCAATGCGGGCGTCGGCCAGGATCTGGACCGGGCCGTATTCCGTGTCGATGCGGGCGCGGCCGCTCTCGACGATGACCAGGGGCGCGCGCTGGTCGGGGCGCGGCGGCTTGGCCATGAACTCCTTGACCAGCGGGTCCAGCGAGCCGAGCGACAACTGGCCGTTCTTCCAGCTGGCGCGGGCCAGCGGGCGGACCAGGCGGATGCGGCTGGGCGTTACGCCCAAACCGACCTTGGACCAGGGCATGCCCAGGGCGTAGTCGACCTCGACCCGCTCGACCTTGAATTCGGGGTTGCGGGGATCGCCGACGCTGATCTTGCCGACGAAGCCGTTCATTTCGAGCCGCTCGACCTCGACGTCGGCGTCGATCCCCTTGCGGTCCAGCCAGCCGACCAGCAGCTCGCGCGCGGCGGCGCGTCGGTCCAGGTAGAGGGCGGCGGCCAGCACGACCAGCAGCAGGACGACGATCAACAGGACCGTCAGCGTGCTCCGTGCTGCGGAGCGCGGCTGTCGGCGGGGGCTGGCGGCGGAGGCGGGGGCGTCGTCGGTCAAAGGCGCTCGGCGTGGTGGCGGAAGGGAGACGGCAACAACGCCACAGAATGCCCCGGGACAATAGTTGTTGCCGTATGAACACTGGAGCGTGGCGCTTCAGTCACTGTTCAGTCAAGCAAGGCGATAAAAGGGCCGTCATCGCCGGATGATTCAGGGCGAACGGTGGAATACTTGGCCTGGGGCGGGCCAAGTTAACCAAATGTAACCTTCGCGCTTCCCAAGATGGGACGGACGGGCTATATCGCTCGCTTCGCGTTTCCGGGGGGACCTGGGCGCGATCCATGATTCGAATGGTTTGGCGCCAGTAGGGCGTCGTCGATTGCCGGGGACCGATGGCTCAGTTCGATCCGCGCCGCCAGCCCATGCGGCTTGCGCCGCATCTCCTGACGACCGCCGCCGCCGTGGCCATCGCCCTTGTGGCGGGTCAAGCCTATGAACCTGTCCGCGCCGAGGAAGTTCCCGCGCTGACGTCGGAACAGATGGCCTATCTCGAGACCCAGGCCTACGCCGCCGCCGGCGCGCCCGCCGGTCTGACGGCCCCCGAGGCCATCCCCGTACAAATCCGCCGTGGTGAAACCTTCGAGCAGGCCGTGCGCCGCACCGGCATCGGCGCCGACGAAGCCAGCGCCGTCGCCGCCACCATCGCCAGCGCCTTTGATCTGAAGGATCTGCGCGCCGGTCTGAAATTCGAGACCGCCGTCTCCAAGCCGCGCGCCGGCCGGGGCGACGCCCGTCTGATCGGCCTGACCATGCGCACCGGCCCGGCCAGCCAGCTGACCGTCTCGCGCAGCTTCGACGGCGCCCTGCGCTTGCGCGCGCTTGATGAGAAGGTGACGCACGAAACCGTCGTCGCCAACGACAAGGTCCAGCGGTCGCTGTCGGCCAGCGCCCGCGAACTGGGCGCCACCTCGGCGGTCGTCCGCCGCGCCAGCCAGCTGTTCGCCCACAAGTTCGACATGCAGCGCGACGTGAAGGCGTCTGACGAGTTCACCCTGGTCTTCGACCGTTCGGTGACTGAGGCGGGCCGCACGGTGGAGACCGGCGAACTGCTCTACGCCGAGCTGAAGGGCCACGCCTTCTACCGCTTCCAGCCGGCCGGCGCGAAGACGGCCCAGTATTTCGACGCCACCGGCAAGAACACGCGCACCGCCATGATGCGCACCCCGCTGACCAGCTTCCGCCGCGTCAGCTCGAACTTCGGCGTCCGCACCCACCCCATCTCGGGCTATCGCAAGATGCACCAGGGCATGGATTTCGCCGCCGGCACCGGCACGCCCATCGTGGCGCCGGCCGATGGCGTGGTGGTCGAGGCCCGTCGCTGGGGCGGCTACGGCAACTGGCTGCGCATCCGCCACGCCAATGGTCTGGAAAGCGGCTACGGCCACCTGTCGCGCTACGGCTCGGGCATTCGCGCCGGCCAGCGCGTGTCGCAGGGTCAGGTGGTGGCCTATGTCGGCTCGACCGGCGCCTCGACCGGCCCTCACCTGCACTATGAAATCTGGCGCAACGGTCAGCGGATCAATCCGTCGGGCATCAAGACCCAGGAAGGCACCGTCCTGGCGGGCGCCGACCTGGCCGCCTTCCGCGCTGAGAAGGCCCGCATCGACCGCATCATCGCCGCCGGCGGCCAGCGCCGTCCGGTGGTGCAGCAGGCCTCCGTCTCGGGGCTGCGCTCCGTCGAAGGCTGACGGGCGGGGGCGCGGCCCCTTCCTCTAACCGACCAGAACAGGCGTTCGTCCTTGCTCCGGGCACTGGACGGCGTGTGTCTGCATGTCCGCTTCGCCCAGTTTGAGGCCCAGCAGGTCGAGCAGGGGCTGGACGATCCCGTCCAGCACCGGGCCGAGGGGCGTCAGCAGCACGCCCAGAGCCTTGACCAGGTCGCCGAGGCCCAGGCCCAGACCGATCACGTTCACATCCACCTCCAGCCGTTGCAGCAGGCTGACGATCAGGCCGTTGACGAAACCGTGTGACCGCACGGACTTCACCGTCCGGTTCGAGATGTCGGAGGGGGTGAAGGCGACCTCCTGCCAGTTCAGGTCGGCGATCTCCAGATCGGCGTGGGCCTTGACCGTCACCAGGCCCAGCACCGACATGACCGTCGCGGACGAACTGGTCAGCGCCGTCTTGAAGTTTTTCAGCTTGGATTCGTCCACCACGCCGATGCGGGCGCGGGCCACGCCGGGGCGCACGGCCAGGGTCACGCCGGGCGCCGCGCCGCAGGCGATCCGGCTGAGCTTCGCCTCGGACGCGGCGGCCTCGACCAGGATCGGCAGCTTCACCTGCGCCAGACCCGACAGGGCCTGGGCCGTGGTGGCCTTGAGATAGATCCGCGCCTGAGCGGTGCGGATGATCGGCTCGCCCCTGCCGGTGATGGTGATCCAGGGGGACTTGTTCGGCCGTTCGCCGATGGCCAGCATGACGTCCAGATCGGCCAGACCGGCGCGGGCGCCCAGATCCAGCGCCACCTGACGGTCGCCGTTGGCGGTTTCGAGCGTAGCCATGATCAGGTCCAGGGCCGAAACCTCGGCGTTCAGGCCCTCGCCCAAGCCCTGCCTGGCGCCGGCCTCGACCCCGATCAGGTCCTTGAGTTTCAGCTTGGCGTCGACCGGCGCGCGGGTCAGCTTGCTCAGGACGCTCTTGGTGTCGGCGCCGGCGAGGGTCTCCAGCACCTTCAACGCCCGACCCGCCGTCACCTCCTGCTGCAGCAGGGCGTCGTAGTCGCCCGCCGTCACGCCGAGTTCGGTCGCCAGGGCGTCCGAGAACTGCAGCAGATTGACCCGCGCCCCGGCCAGGGCGCGATAGTCCATGACGGTCAGCGAGACGTTCGATCCTAACAGGCCGGACAGCAGGGCGTTGGCCAGCCCCCCGTCCAGACTGGCCAGGCGCGAGCCGATCGAGAACATGGCGCGCGGCTCGCCGCCCGGTATGGCGGCGGTCGCCGTCTTGCGCACCGCGATGCTGTCGCGTTGCAGGACCCAGCGTCCGAAGAACAGCGGGGCGGGCGCCGTCACCTCGACGCGCGCCGCATTGGGCGTCGCGCCTCCGGGGCTGAAACGGTTCTTGGGGGCGACGCCGGGGTCGGCGACATAGGCCCCCTTGGTCACGCTGACCACGCTGACATCCATCAGATTGGCCGAGGCCGTGGCGCGAGCCGCGCTGTCGGCGCGGGTCAGGTCGCGCGCGGCGGCCAGGGCCGACAGATCCGCCGTCCCCTGGATCTGGCGCGCCTTCAGGGAGATCGACCCCAGATCGACGGCCAGGGCCGCCAGGACGCACATGACGCCGCCGAAGGCCGCGCTCATGACAGCGACCCCGCCCCTGTCGTCCTTCAGCCAATTCGGGCGGATCATGTCAGTAGCCGCCGAGGCGCACGACGGCCGTGCGATGGATGACGCGCGGCGGCGCCGGCACGATGGCGGCCAGGGCCATCAGCGGATGGTCGCGCACGTCATAGGCGACCTTGACGCGGATCACGCCGGCCGTGCTCTCGACCTCGACAGTGGCGCGTTCGGTCTGCAGGCCCATGTCGCCGACCTGAGCGTCGATGAAGTCGCGGGCCAGGGCTTCTCGTTCGTTCGGGTTCAGTCCGGCGATCGCCGCTCGGGCGCCTTCTGACGCCAGGGACTGGAC
The DNA here is from genome assembly GCF_036405315.1 of Brevundimonas sp. GTDB lineage: Bacteria > Pseudomonadota > Alphaproteobacteria > Caulobacterales > Caulobacteraceae > Brevundimonas. Next base: position 12,863 of record NZ_DASWXW010000056.1, read on the forward strand.
GGAGTGCGCCATCCAGAACCAGCCGCCGTACACCACCATGCCGAGCATCATCAGGATCAGGATAGGGGCCACCAGAGCGAACTCGATGGCGGCGACGCCGCGTCGATCGCGCCCCGGCGTCAAAAGGGAAAAGCGTCGGCTCATGGTCAGGCCTCACCTCTTTCAGGCGACAACCTTAGATTGATCACCGTTAAGCGGTGCTAAACGCCCATGCTAAAAGGCGGGCCCGAACGGGACCGCCTTGCGACGTCTGATTTCAAGGAAGGAGCAAGTGGCGCACCCGAAGAGATTCGAACTCCTGACCCCCAGATTCGTAGTCTGGTGCTCTATCCAGCTGAGCTACGGGTGCGCATTGCCTTGCGGGCAGGGCGGCTATCTAGCGGGCGAGCCGGGGACTGGCAAGCAGCTTTTCTGGAAATCTCGATAGAAAATGCAGGCTTGGCCTAGAGGTCCTGTGGCACTAGGCATGAACCTCTCTCCGAACCCCGCAGGAGCCGTTGCGTGCGCGCCTATTCCATCCCCACGTCGAACCGTCGGCGCAAGATTTCGCTCATTCTGACGGGCGCGGCCGTCGGCGCGTTTTTGCTGACCGGATGCGTCACGGCGCCGGTCGTGGATGCGGCGGCGGCTGGGCCGGCCGCGGCTGCGGCGGAAACGGCGGCGCGCGGGCCGTTCGTCTCGGCGGCCAATCCTCTGGCGGTCGAGGCCGGGATGAAGGTTCTGGCGCGCGGCGGATCGGCGGTGGACGCCGCTGTGGCCATCCAGGCGGTGCTGGGTCTGGTCGAGCCGCAGTCGTCAGGTCTGGGCGGCGGCGCCTTCATGATGTTCTACGACGCCGAGAGCGAGACCATCACCGTCTATGACGGACGCGAGACGGCGCCGGCCTCGGCCACGCCGGAGCTCTTCTATGAGAACGGGCGGCCTCTGCCCTTCGTCGATGCGGTGCTGAGCGGGCGCTCGACCGGGGCGCCGGGCGTCGTGCCCATGCTGGCTCTGGCGCAGAAGCAGCATGGGGCGCTGCCCTGGGCCGAGCTGTTCGGCGACGCCGAGACGCTGGCGCGCGACGGCTTCGTGGTCAGTCCGCGTTTGGCGGGGATGATCGCTTCGGACGCGCCTCAGGCCGGCACGCGCTGGGCGACCGAATACTTCACCAAGCCCGACGGCGCCCGCTACGTCGCCGGGGACGTGCTGAAGAACCCGGCCTATGCCGACACGGTGCGGACCATCGCGCGCGAGGGGGCGGCGGGCGTCCAGACGGGGCCGCTGGCCGAGGCGATCGCCGCCGCTGTGGCCGAGGGGCCGCGTCCCGGCGGACTGACGACCGCAGACATCGCCGCCTATCGCCCCATCGTGCGCGAGGCCGTCTGCGGACCCTATAAGGTCTATGTCATCTGCGTCCCGCCGCCGCCGTCCAGCGGCGCGTCGATCCTGCAGCTTCTGGCTATGGGCGAGCGGACGCCCGATCTGGACAAGGGGGCGGCCAGCCCCGAGGCCTGGGCCGCCTTCGCCCAGTTGCAGCGGCTGATGTACGCCGACCGCGATCGCTACTATGGCGATCCCGCCTTCGTCTCGGTGCCGGTCGCCGGCTTGCTGGACCCGGCCTATGTGGCCGAGCGCGCCGCGCTTGCCCCGGCCCTGCGCGGGGCCGCGCCGTTCGGGACGCCGCCGGGCG
>NZ_DASWXW010000057.1:0-5655 GCF_036405315.1 Brevundimonas sp.
TATTCCTGTTTCCCGTCCCGTTGACGACCGGATTATATGCGCTCGCGGGCCTGTGCTTGGTCGCGGCCATGGCGACGGTTGCCGCCGTCTATTTTCTGAAGAGGGCTAGCCGACCCACGATCAAGGTCCGCTAAGGGTCGATTGCGGCCCTGGGCTTCGGCGCCGACAGCGGACATTAGCCTCTAGGTGGGAGAGCAGCGGCCGATATCATGCGCCAGTTCGAGCGGGCCGGGCATGGCGCCTCGCTCCGGTGTTGCGTTTACACGCTGAGGGTTCGGGGCGCCGTCCTGGCCTTCTTCAGCTCGGTTTGAGCGCGGCGGCTCGCCGTCTCCGCTCGCCCAGTTCAGCCTATCCGGTGCGGGCGGCGTAATTTGACTCGTCGATTTATACAACATATTGCGCAATATATTTCATGATTGGATCGATGATGAAGACTCGCGCTTTCCTTTCGCTGTTGGCGATCATGGCCCTGGGGGCGACGCCGGTCGGGGCGCAGACGCTGGATCAGGGGGCGCAGCGGGAGGTGGTGGCGCGGCTCGAGACGGCGTTGAAGCAGAACTACGTCTTTCCTGACCGCATTCCGGCCATATCGGCCGAGCTGGACCGGCGGGTTCAGACCGGGCCGGTGGAGGCCGCGCCGTTTGCGGCAAGTCTGGCCCGGGGCCTGGTCAAGGCGAGCGAGGACCTGCATTTCTCGGTGGCCTTTGATCCCGAGGAGGTCGCCGCTGACCGCCAGGCGAAGGCGGGCGGCGAGACCAGCACTCAGGCGCAGCGCGACCGGGAGCGCGGGGCCAATTTCGGTTTTCGTGACGCGCGTCGGCTGGACGGGGACCTGGCCTATGTCCGCTTCGACTTCTTCGCCGATCCGCAATACGCCCAAGACACGGCGGCGGCGGCCATGCGGTTCGCCGAAGGGGCCAAGGGGCTGATCTTCGATCTGCGCTACAACAACGGCGGGGTGCTGGAGATGGCGCAGTTCCTGATGAGTTATCTCTATCCGGCGGGCAAGGATCAGGAATTCTTCGACTATAACTACAATGAAAATGGGGTGCAGGTGGCGCGGAGCCAGTGGAGCCTGCCCGCCGTGTCCGGCAAGCGGGCGCCGGATATGCCGGTCGTGGTCCTGACCGGATCGACATCCTTTTCTGCGGCCGAGTGGATGGCGTTTTCGCTGCAGCGTCTGGGCCGCGCGACCGTGATCGGGGAGCAGACCGCCGGCGGAGCGCATCCTGTCACCCGCGTGCCGATCGACGACCGTTTCATGCTGCAGGTCCCGTTCGGCCAGATCCGCGACCCGATCAAGGGGCAGGACTTCGAGGGAGTCGGCGTGACCCCCGATCTGGCCGTCCCGGCCTCGGACGCGCTGCTGGTCGCGCAGAAGCACCTGCTGAAGAGCCGGGCGGAGGCCGGTGACGCGGACGCCCGATGGGCGCTGGTTCCGGTCGAGTTGGCGCTGGCGGGGCAGGCGCCGAGCGCGGCGGATCTGGACGCGGCGGCCGGGGCCTATGAGGGGCGGACGCTGGTTCGCACGCGGGGCGGTCTGGCCTATCACTGGCGGGACCGCTTTGTTCTGGCGCTCGATCCGATCGGCAAGGATCTGTTTGCGGTTCAGGGAACGGATGACTATCGGTTCCGGCTGGTGCGGGCCAAGGGCGCCGTCGTCGGCCTGGAGCGCGTGGAGAAGTCTGGCGAGACGGAAACCTATCGTCGCCTGGATTGAGGAGATGTCGGGCGAATGATCGAGTTGAACCGCACCTATCTGGGCCGTCTCAGCGAGCAGTTGAGCGAACTGATCGAGCAACAGTCGGCCGAGGTGTTCAAGCGCGCCGGTCTGGTCATTCCGGTCAAGTCGTCGTCCCTGATGATGGCGATCGCGATGCTGGGCCCGGTCTCGGTCGCCGATCTCGGGCGGGCGCTGGATCGCTCGCACCAGCTGATCCAGCAGAAGATCCCCAAGCTGGTGAAGCTGGAGCTGGTCACTCGCCAGCCCGATCCCGAGGACCAGCGGGCGAGCCTGATCGCGATCACGGACAAGGGGCGCGAACAGCTCGCGCTGCTGGACAGTCTGGATGGCGCGTTCGAGCGCGCCTACGCCGGGATGGAGCAGGACGCGGGACCCGTGTTCGACGCGATCAAGCGGGCCATCCAGTCCCTGAAGGCGCGCCCTCTGGTCGAGCGAATGGACGTCTGAACGTCTTCGCGGCGCGGCAAAATCCCCTGTTAACCCGAAGGGCGCACCCTTGGTCCCGTGGCCGGGATTCGGTTCGGCCGAAGGAGTGTGGATGGCGGACCTGTCGGTCGCGCAGAGGGCTGCTCTGGCCCAGCTGATCGCCGCTTGCCCGGATCATCTGCTGTCCCAGCTGGAAGCGCTGGCGGCGGCGATGACGGGGGATCGGGCGTGGGCGCTGCGCGACATGGTCGAGGCCGAGGGGCTGGATCGGCGGCGGCGGGACGCGGCCTTCGCGCCGCTGTCGCCGCTGTTCCGGCCGCGCGCCGACGGGCTGGAGGGGCTGAGCTTTCCGAGCGGCGTTCCGGCGCGGCTGTGGCGGTCGGCCACGCGCAATGAACCCGAACTGCTGCCGCAGCTGGATCGCGACGACGAGCTGTCGCGCATGGTGGCCGACCGCCTGTGCCTGAGCGCGGCCTCGGCGGTGCGGGATCAGGGCGAGGCCCTGTGGCCCGGCGCCAGCGTGGATCAGGCGGCGGAACTGGCCGCCTGTTTCGATCTGGCGGCCCTGGCGCGGCGCAGTCTGAGTTTCCTTGAATCCTGGCTGGGACGACCGGGTCCGGAGGCGACGGCGGAGTTGAAGCTGGCGCTGCGACAGGCAGCCTCGATCGCGCCGGACGGGGCGGCGCGGCTGATGGAGATCTATTTCGCCCACCTGACGGACGCGCGGCTGATGCTGCGGCTGGTGGCCCAGGCCACGCCCGCCGCCGGACGCGAGACGGTGGTGGGCGAGAGCGAGCTGGCGGTCTTCGTCGACCGGGTGGTGACGGCCCTGGCCCACCGCGCGGCCGAGGCGGCGACCTTTGATCCGGCGGCGCCGGGGGCGGATGCGGCCCTGTTGAAGGCCGATCTGGACTGGTGCGCCGAGACCCTGGCCGAGATCGACATGACCCTGCCGCTGCGGGCCGACAGCGCCTGGGGCAAGGCGGTGCGGCAGGCGCGGCTGAAAATCGCGCTGCGGCTGTCCGAACTGTTCAGCGCCGCCGAGAAGGCGACGGGCAAGGTGCTGCCGGTCGAGCGCGCGGCCATGGCGGGGCGGATGACGCGCCCCGCGCCGCGACTGGACGAGGCGGCGGACCCCGAGGCGGCGGCCAAGGCCAAGGCCCTGGCGGCGGTGATCGGCCTGGTGCGGGGGCCGGCCACGGTGTTCGGCTGCGAGGCCGAGCGACGCCAGACGGCGGAGGGCCTGACCGGACGTCTGGCGACCTGGGCCGACGAGGCGCTGGAGCGGCTGAACGACGGCGAGGCGCCGGACGAGGGGATCGCGCGCAAGCGGATCGCCCTGGCCGCCGAGTTGCTGGGCCTGATCGGGGCCAAGGAGGCGGCGCGCACGGTGCGGCGGCGTCTGGGTGTGGCGGGAACGGCGCCCAGTGTTCTGACGGGGGGTGTTTTGACGCCCGGTGCGACCTCGCGAGCCTCGCGTCAGGTCGCCTGATCCGCTAGAGCGGCGGGCATGACGATCTTCTGGATCATGACGGGACTGGCCGCGGCGATGGCCGGGCTGCTGGTGCTGGCCGGCGCGCGGCGCGGCGCGGACGCCGAAAGCGTGGTCGACCGCGAGGCCGGCGCACGCGAACTGGCCGAGCTGGACCGGCTGAGGACGCGCGGCCTGCTGGACGAGGCGGGATGGACCGCCGCGCGGGCCGAGGCGGGACGGCGGCTGCTGGCGGCGCGTCGCGATGCGCGGGCGCCGACGGTGGGATCGAAAGACCGGCTGTGGGTTCTGGGCGGGATCGGCGTGACGGCGGCGGTTTCGCTGGCCCTCTATCTGGGGCTGGGCGCGCCGGGCATGGCGGATCAGGCCTATGAGACGCGGGTGCGCGACTGGGCGGCCTCGCCCGAGACGCTGGAGCCGGCCCAGGCGGCGGCGGTGATCGGCCGCATCGTCAAGGATCGACCCGAGGATCATCAGGCCCTGGTCATGCTGGGCGCGGCGCGGTTCGAGGCGGGCGATCCGATCGGCGCGGCCTCGGCCTTCCGCCGGGCGCTGGCGATCCAGCCGGACGACGCCCAGAGCTGGGCGCGGCTGGGCGAAAGCCTGGTGCGGGCCAACGAGGGCGCGGTCGGCGGCGACGCCGAGGCGGCCTTCCGCGAGGCGCTGAAGCGCGACCCCGATCAGCTAGGCGCGCGCTATTTCCTCGGCGAGGCGGCGCTGAAGCGCGGCGACAAGGCCGGGGCGGCGGCGGTCTGGGGGCCCCTGATCGCGGCGCTGGAACCGAACGACCCGCGCCGGGCCGAACTGCAACAAAGACTGGGCGGAGCCGGATGAGCCTGCGCTGCAACCCTTCTGTGATGTCCTGACATGAGCTGGCTTCCCAAATCGCCCAAGGCGCGTCGGCGTCTGTGGATCGTGGCGGCGGCGGCGCCCGTGCTGGCCCTGGCGGTGGGCCTGTCGCTGTGGGCCATGAAGGACAATGTCACCTATTTCTTCTCGCCGTCCGAAGCGACCGAGGCAGCCGCCCCGGCGGGCCGGGTGATCCGTCTGGGCGGGCTGGTCGAGGCCGGCAGCGTGGTCAAGGGCGCGGACGGGACGGTGGTCTTCGTCGTCACCGACAACGTGGGAAGCTCCAAGGTCAGCTATCACGGCGACCTGCCTGACCTGTTCCGCGAGGGGCAGGGCATCGTGGCCCAGGGCGCCTTCCGCCCCGACCGCACCTTCGAGGCCAGTCAGGTGCTGGCCAAGCACGACGAGACCTATATGCCGCGCGAAGTCGCCGACCGCCTGAAGGCAAAGGGCGAGTGGCGGCCTGAAACGGGCGAAGCTCCGCCTGCAACCGCGAGCCGCAGCCTGTGATCGTCGAACTGGGGGCGTTCGCGCTGATTTTGGCGCTGGTGTTGGCCGCGCTGACCACGGCCCTGGCGACGGCTGGACGGCTGAGGCTCAGTCCGGTGCTGGCGGGGGCCGGGGGCGGGGCCTTGATCGCCTCGGCGGCGGCGACGGCTCTGGCCTTTGCGGCCCTGATCTACGCCTTCGCGGTGTCGGACTTCTCGGTGTCGAACGTGGCCATGAACAGCCACACCGACAAGCCGATGCTCTACAAGGTGGCCGCCGCCTGGGGCAGCCACGAGGGCTCGCTGGTGCTGTGGTGCCTGGTCATGACCGGCTTCGGCGGGGCGCTGGCCCTGGCGCGCGGCCTGCCGTTCGGGCTGAAGACCTCGGCCGTGGCGGTGCAGGGCGCGCTGTCGACCCTGTTCCTGGCCTTCGCCGTCTTCACCTCCAACCCCTTCGCGCGTCTGGACCCGGCGCCGGTGCAGGGGGCGTCGCTGAACCCGCTGCTGCAGGACCCGGCGCTCGCCTTCCATCCGCCGCTGCTCTACGCGGGCTATGTCGGCTTTTCGGTCTGTTTCTCGCTGGCGGTCGCCGCCCTGATCGAGAAGCGGGTCGATCCGGCCTGGGGCCGCTGGGTGCGGCCGTGGGCGCTGGCGTC
>NZ_DASWXW010000058.1:0-94697 GCF_036405315.1 Brevundimonas sp.
GCGCGAAGAACACTCGGCAGGGCTCAAGCCCGAGGGCGGCGGCTGGAAGCACGATGTCTCGGTCCCGGTGTCGCGCATCGCCGACTTCATCGACGAGGCCACGGCGGCGGTCGAGAAATTCCATCCGGGCTGCCGGGTCTCCGTCTTCGGCCACGTCGGCGACGGCAACCTTCACTATGACGTGATCCCCGGCGTCGGCGAGGACGTGCCGGCTTTCATCGCCCGCTGGATGGAAGGGTCCGAAATCGTCCACGACGTGGTGGCCCGCTACAACGGCTCCATCTCGGCGGAACACGGCCTGGGACGGCTGAAAACCGAGGAGGCGCGCCGCTACAAGTCGCCGCTGGAGATCGCCACCATGCAGGCGATCCGTCAGGCCATCGACCCGCAGCGGATCATGAATCCGGCCGTCCTCTTCTAGGTCATACGACCGGCTGTGACGCCGCCGACGGTTCAAATCGTCACGGAAGCGGCCTATGAGGCCGGCTTCCCGGTGCTTCGGAGCCTGTGTCGCCTTGCTGATCGTCCTGTCCCCGGCCAAACGGCTGGACTTCACGCCCCCTGCCCTCGACGTAGCTTCGACCCCGCGTCGATGCGCCGACGAGACGGCGGAACTGGCGAAAGTCACGAAGAAGCTCAGCCGCGCCGACCTGCGTCGCTTGATGTCGATTTCCGACGCCCTGGCCGACCTCAACTACGAACGCTTCCAGTCCTTCGACAACGAGGCGGGCGAGGGCGCGCTTCAGGCCGTCTTCGCCTTCGCCGGCGACGTCTATGACGGACTGGACGCCCGCTCGCTGGCGCCGGTCGATCTTGCCTGGGCCCAGGATCACCTGCGCATACTGTCGGGCTTCTACGGCCTGCTGCGCCCGCTGGATGCCATACAGCCCTATCGATTGGAGATGGGGACGCGGCTGAAGACCAAGCGCGGCGCGAACCTCTACGACTTCTGGGGCGAGCGCATTTCGCAGCGCCTGAACGCCGACGCCGAGCCGCTGGCCGACCGGACCCTGGTCAACCTGGCCAGCCAGGAATACTTCGGCGCCGTCGACGCCAAGGCGCTGAAGCTGCCGGTGGTCACGCCTCACTTCAAGGAGCGCAAGGACGGCGAGGCCCGCATCATCTCCTTCTTCGCCAAGAAGGCGCGCGGCGCCATGGCCCGCTACGCCATCGAGAACCGCATTGAAAAGGCCGAGGATCTCAAGGCCTTCGACCGCGACGGCTATCGCTTCGACAAGGCGCTTTCCACGGATGCGGACTGGATATTCATCAGAGAAGGAAATTCCTGATCGCCAGAATGAACGACTGCGGTTAGGCTGCGTAACAGCATACTAATCCACGGGTTCTCTCTGCATGTTCGCCATGAACGATCTCAAGGGCCATGTCGCCGTCGTCTCCGGCTCGACCTCCGGCATCGGCCTGGCTCTGGCCCGCGCCGTCGCGCAATGCGGCGGCGACGTGGTGCTGAACGGGCTGGGTGATCCGGCCGTCATCGAACAGACCCGCGCCGATCTGGCCGCAGAGACGGGCGTTCGCGTCCTCTACCACCCCGCCGACATGACCCAGCCGGATCAGATCGCCGACATGGTCGCCACGGCGCACCGCGAACTGGGCCGCCTCGACATCCTGGTCAACAACGCCGGCATCCAGCACGTCGAAGCCGTCGAGAACTTCCCCGCCGACGCGTGGGAAAAGATCATTTCGATCAACCTGTCCTCGACCTTCTACGCCACCAAGGCGGCGATCCCGATCATGAAGGCGCAAGGGCGCGGCCGCATCGTCAACATCGCCTCGGCCCACGGCCTGGTCGCCAGCCCGTTCAAGTCGGCCTATGTCGCCGCCAAACACGGCGTGATCGGCTTCACCAAGACGGTGGCGCTGGAACTGGCTCAACAGAACATCACCTGCAACGCCATCTGCCCCGGCTTCGTCGAAACTCCCATCGTCGCCAAGCAGATCGAGGATCAGGCTCGCACGCGCGGCATGACGCCCGAGGACGTGATGAAGAACGTCATCCTCGGTTCGCAGCCCACCAAGCGCTTCGTCACCACCGACGAACTGGCGGGCATCTTCCTCTATCTGGTGTCCGACCTCGGCGCTTCGGCCAACGGCTCGCACTACTCGGTCGATGGCGGCTGGACAGCGCAATAGGCCGCCCATAGCGTCATCCCGGAAACGGGGCAGCCGTTATCCGGGACCGCTCAAGACACGACTATTCCGGCGACAGTGCTTCTTGCGGTCCCGGCTCTTCGCTACGCTTCGGCCAGGATGACGGAGGGTTTTGAGTGGCTCGAGCGAAACGCACACCCATATGCCTGGCGCTTCAGGGCGGCGGCTCACACGGCGCCTTTCAGTGGGGCGTGCTGGATCGGCTGCTGGAAGCCGACCTTCTCGACATCCGCGCCGTCACCGCCGCCTCGGCCGGGGCGATGAATGCGGCGGCCCTGATCACGGGACTGGAACAGGACGGGGCCGAGGGCGGTCGCGCGGCGCTCGACAAGCTGTGGCGCGAGGTCAACCAATCCGGCGGCCGCAACGTCTTCGGCGACAGCGCCATCTGGTCCAAGGCCCTGACGCCCGACTGGCTCAAGGACAGCCCGATGTGGAAGGCCGGCGAGACCCTGGCCCTGTCGATGAGCCCCTATTCGTTCAACCCCTTCAATCTGAACCCGCTGAAGCGCGTGCTGGAGACCGCTGTCGATTTCGACGCGGTGCGGGGCTCCGACATTCAGTTGGTCGTCTCGACCACGGCGGTGCGCGCCGGGCGGTCGCGCCTGTTCCGAACGCCCGAGATCACCCCCGACGTCCTGCTGGCCTCGGCCTGTTTGCCGCACCTGTTCCAGGCGGTCGAGATCGAGGGCGAGCCCTATTGGGACGGCGGCTATCTGGCCAATCCGGCGCTGTGGCCGCTTTTCTACGCCGACACGCCCGACGACATCCTGCTGTTGCCGCTCAACCCCTTCGTCCGCGACGAGGCCCCGCGCGAAGCGGGCGAGATCATGGATCGGCTGAACGAGATCCTGTTCAATGCGCCGTTGGTGGCCGAACTGCGCGCCGTCGCCTTCGTTCAGGACCTGATCGCCGAAGGCAAGCTCAGCCGCAAGGAGGACCACTATCGCGGCGTCCGCATGCACGCTGTCGAAGCCGACGACTGGCTGGGCAGCCTGTCGCTGTCGACCAAGTTCGACACGGAATGGAGCTTCCTCAATGACCTGAAGGCGCGCGGGCGTCAGGCGGCGGAGCAATGGCTGGAAACCTGCGCGGCCCAGGTGGGCAAGGCTTCCAGCGTCGATCTGAAGGCCCGCTTCCTCTAGCCGACGAACCCCGCCGCACGACGCAGCCGGTCGTTGATCGCCTCGCCCAACCCTTTGTGCGGGATCGGTGATACGGCGATGCCGACGGGCTTGGTCCTGTCCGCCTCGCGCAGCAGACGGAACAGATTGGCCGCCGCCTCACGCAGGTCGCCGGTCGGGCTCAGGCTCCAGCGCGGTTCGCCTACGCCGGGACCAAAGCCCAGCAGGATCTCGCCCTCGTTCGCCGTCTCGGCCTCTATCCGCACCGGAGCGTCGGGGGCGTAGTGCAGGGCCAGCCGACCGGGCGAGCGATGCCCCTGCCCGGCTTCTTCCGCCAGCGGCCCTACCACGGCCTCGATCTCCTCGCGCGTGACCGAACCGGGACGCAGCAGGGCGACCTTGCCGTCCAGCACCGACACGACCGTGCTTTCCACGCCGACAGCGCATGGCCCGCCGTCCACGGCGGCGCCGACCGACCGACCGGTCTCCTCCAGCGCGTCTTCAAAGGTGGTCGGACTGGGACGGCCTGAGCGGTTGGCCGAGGGCGCGACCACGGCCCCGCCGAAGGCGGCGATCACCGCCCGCGCCCGCGGATGGCCGGGCACGCGCACGGCGACGCTGTCCAGTCCCGCGCGCGCCAGATCACAGACGCGCTCGCGGTCCCGCACCGGGGCCACGATGGTCAGGGGGCCGGGCCAGAAGGCCTCGGCCAGAGCCCGCGCGCGGTCGTCGAAAACGGCGATCGTCTCGGCGTCCAGGGCGTTGGCGACGTGCGCGATCAAGGGGTTGAAACGCGGTCTTCCCTTGGCCTCGAAGATGCGCGCCACCGCCTGCGGGTTCGCGGCGTCGGCCGCCAGCCCATAGACCGTCTCAGTCGGCAGCATGACCAGCCGCCCGGTTTTCAGCGCCTCAGCGGCGATTTCGGGAGTGTCGCCTTTCATGGCCGGCGCGGGATCAGGGGAATCATGCGGTGCAGAACATTGTCCCGGTTGATGAACTGGTGCTTCAGCGCGCCCGCGACGTGCAGGAAGATCAGCACATAGAGCAGCTTGGCCACGATTTCATGCACATCCATGAACTGTCCCGCCGCCTCGCGCCCGCCCCCGATCGGCAGCAAGGGCCACTGGAACAGGCCGAACCAGCTGATGTCGCGCCCGGCCGCCGACGAGGCCAGCCACCCCGTCAGAGGCATGATCAGCAAAACCGCGTAGAATAGGAACTGCGTCCCTCGCGACAAAATCCGCTCCCACGTCGGCGTCCCCGACGGCAGGGCGATCAACGGGTGCGCCAGACGCCACACCAGCCGCGCTAGCGTCAGCACCAAAATCGTCACCCCCACAGCCTTGTGGGTCTGCGTGAACTCTCGCGACAGCGCGCCCTCCGTCGCGTCATGCGCCATAATCAGCAGAATCTGCGCGACCACGGCCAAGGCGATGATCCAGTGCAAGGTCAGCGATACGGCGGAGTAACGATTTCGAGGTTCGGCCAAGGGTCTTTCCTTCCGCGACGGCACTGGGGCACAGAGTGGCGGAACCTCGACCAAAGTCCAAGCGCCCTTGCATCCTCGACGCCCCGGGCGTCAGAAGCAGTTTGAAGATTCTGGAGACCGCCATGAGCTACCGCGCCCCCGTCCGTGACCTCGCCTTCGCCCTGGAAGCCGTCGCCGGCATTGATCAGGTCGCCGCCACCGGCGCCTTTCCCGACTACGACGCCGACGTCATGGGCGCGGTGCTGGAGGCCGCCGGCCAGTTCTCGGAACAGGTCCTGGCCCCGCTGAACCGTCCGGGCGACCTGGCCGGCGCCAAGTATGCGAGTGGCGCCGTCACCGCCGCGCCCGGCTTCGTCGACGCCTACAGGCAGTTCGCCGAAGGCGGCTGGACCAGCCTGACCGCCTCGGTCGAGGCCGGCGGCCAGGCCCTGCCCAAGGCGCTGGAGTTGGCGGCCTATGAGACCGTCCACGCCGCCAACATGGCTTTCGGCCTCTGCCCCATGCTGTCCCTGGCCTCGATCGAGGCGCTGGAACAGGTCGGCACCGAGCATCAAAAGTCCACCTATCTGCCCAAGCTGGTCAGCGGCGAATGGACCGGCGCCATGGTCCTGACCGAACCACACGCCGGATCGGACCTGGGCGCCCTGACCACCACGGCCACGCCGAACGGCGACGGCACCTACGCCCTGAACGGCCAGAAGATCTTCATCACCTGGGGCGACCACGACGCCACGGACAACATCATCCACCTGGTGCTGGCCCGCCTGCCCGACGCCCCTGCGGGCCCCAAGGGCATCAGCCTGTTCCTGACGCCCAAGTTCGCCGTCAACGCCGACGGCTCGCTGGGCGAACGCAACGCCTTCCACCCGGTCGGGGTCGAGCACAAGCTGGGCATCCACGCCTCGCCCACCTGCGTCATGGCCTATGAGGGCGCCCGTGCCGAACTGGTCGGTCGTCCGAACGAGGGCCTGGCCCATATGTTCGTCATGATGAACGCCGCCCGCCTGGCCGTCGGCGTCGAGGGCGTGGGCGTCGCCGAGCGCGCCTACCAGCACGCCCTGGCCTATGCCCTGGAGCGCCGTCAGGGCCGCAGCATCTGGACCGGCGAGAAGAACGCCCCGATCTTCGACCACCCCGACGTGCGCCGCACCCTGGGCGTCATGAAGGCCAAGATCGCCGCCGCCCGCGCCATCTGCCTGTCGACCGGTGTCGCCGCCGACCTGGCCAAGCACGCCGCCGCCGAGGCCGAGCGCAAGGCGTGGAAGGGCCGCGAAGACCTGTTCACCCCCATCGCCAAGGCCTGGTCCACCGACGTCGGCTGCGAGGTCGCCTCCCTGGGCGTTCAGGTCCACGGCGGCATGGGCTTCATCGAGGAGACCGGCGCGGCCCAATACTATCGCGATGCCCGCATCACCCCGATCTACGAGGGCACCAACGGCATCCAGGCCATGGATCTGGTCGGCCGCAAGCTGTCGATGGACGGCGGCGATTCCGCCAAGGCGCTGATCGCCGACATGAAAGCCACCCTGGCCCAGATCGACCGCCTCTATGTCGGCAAGCCGGTCGAGCGTTTCGCCACCGCCATTGAGGCGATCGAGGACGCCACCCTGTGGCTGCTGGACCGCAAGGCCGCCGCTGACGGCGCCGCCGATGTTCTGGCCGGCGCCGACGCCTATCTGAAGCTGATGGGCGACGTGGTCGGCGGCTGGATGCTGGCCAAGGGCGCCCTGGCCGCCAAGGCCCGTCTCGACGCCGGAAACGGCGATCCCGTCTGGCTGCAGGGCAAGCTGGACCTCTACGAACTCTACGCCGCCAATGTCCTGGGCCACGTCTCCAGCCGTCTGGCCGCCGTGGGGCAAGGCGGAGACCTGCTGCAGGGGCTGACGGAAGAGGCGCTGGCGGGATAGGTCAGCTAATCACCACCGAACGCGGGATATCTGGTCATGTCCGTGGGCGCTCTGCTCGGTGCGGTCCTTCTCGCGGCTGGTGATCCGTCGTCCGCCCAGGCTGCCGAACGCAAAACGGCGACGGTGGTCGTCAATCCTTCATGGCGGACGCCGCCTGAGGCGACGATCGAGGATTATCCCGCCTTCGCGCTATCCATCGGGGTTCCGGGACTGGTCGCGGTGGAATGCGTCACCACGACCCTCGGCCTGGTCAAGGACTGCAAGGCCGTGCGTGAAACGCCGGGCGGCCTGGGCTTCGGGCCTGCTGCGATCGAGATCGCCATGCGTGGGCGCATTTCCCCTCGTCGGGTCGATGGCGTCGCGACGGACAGCCGGATCGTGACCAACATCCCTTTCAGCACAGACCCTCTGGTTCGCGTTCAGCCCAAACCCTGGCGAGGCGAAGAACCGACGCCGCCCCATCTGGCCGCGGCGGAAGCCTACCTGTCGCTGATGGGAAAACTGCCGGAAGAGGATTACCGGGCTCTGCTAGCGCCGTTGCCGGAAGCTCGTCGCGCCGTTGTCCGCTCCTGGATCGAGGAACTCTTCCCCAACCGAGAGCAGACCGAGGCGATGTTCATCCGCGGTCTGGCGCGCACCATCCCTCAACGAACGCTGGAGCAGTGGACCAGCGGAGAGTTTTCCGAGAAGGACCTCTCTGAATTCAGCGACATGACCGATCTTCAGGCCGCGATGGAAGATCAGTTCGACAGCAATGCCGCCTTCCTGGAACTGCGGCGCCGCTACTGCCAAAATTACGATTGCAGCGCAGCCAGGCCGGCTTCGGCGCGATAGATCTCAGGTCTTGGGCTGATCCAGTAAGGCGATCGCCTCGCGGACATATTGGGCGTGGGCGACCACGCCCAGTTCCAACCCCTCGCCGCCGCCCTGGACCTCCTGGACCAGAACCCCCGCGATATACGGGTGATCCGGCGTGGGCGCGCCGGGCAGGCGATCAACGGCGGGCGTCCAGAAGACCGGCCCGCCCGAGTTGCCTTGGGACACGGCGAAATCCAGCAGGAAGATGGGGAAGTGGCGGATCGGCGTCAGCGGCCATGAGCTGATCCGGCCCAGACGCAGGATAGGAAAGCCCGCCTTGTTACCTGACAGGCCATGCGGATAGCCCAGCGCCATCAGTTCGTCGCCCGGCCCGACGCGCCAGCGGTCGAAGGTCGTGTCGTCCGCCAGCCACCCCATCGGAATGGCGGCGCGGGTGAAGGCGTCGGGGGCGGCGATCTCCATGACCGCCACGTCGCGCTCAGGATGCTGGGTCCACAGCGGCGCTCCGGCCGCATCGCGGATCGTCAGATTGCCCGGCGTGAACTTCCAGGCGCCGTCCGCTTCCGCCGTGCGCCAGCCGATGCGCGCCTCCACGCCGGGCATGACGTTCAGGACGTGGGCGGCAGTCACCAGCACCACACGCGGCTCGCCGCCGGGCCCTGGCGCCGCGATCAGGAAACCCGTGCCCACCTTGCGCTGACTATCACTGATCGGCTGATCCAATTGCACCGTGGCGTTGATCATCCCCACGGTCAGATCCCAGGGAACGGGCGCCACGACGGCGGGCGGTGCGGGCGGAACATCCTGAATGATCATTCCGCCATTTGACGCGGCCGGTTCACAGGCACAAGGTCCGGCCGAACCACAGGGGAGCCATGTCCATGAATCGCCGCGAACTGATCGCCTCGACCGCCGCCGTCGGTCTCGCCGCCGCCTCCCCTGCACTCGCCCGTTCGACTACCGGAGCCTCGATGTCCCTGCCCCAACCGCCCGTCGCCAAGAAGGTCCCTGTCCGCATCGAGCAATTGGGCCGTGTTCGCGTCGACGACTATCAGTGGATGAAGGACGATAACTGGCAGGCCGTGCTGCGCGATCCCTCGCTGATCAAGGCCGACGTCAAGGAGCACCTGACCGCCGAGAACGCCTATCGCGAAGCCATGATGGCCTCGACCCTGCCGCTACAGGCCGCGATGTTCGAAGAGATGAAGGGCCGCATCAAGGAGGACGACAGCTCCGTCCCCGCCGCCGACGGCGCCTGGGAATACTACACCGAGTACCGGACGGGCGAGCAGCACCCGCGCTATATGCGGATTGAGCGTCAGGGGACCTGGATGGTCGACGGCCAGCCCGTGACCAAGACCTTCATCAAAGCCCCGACGCCTCAGCTCCTGCTGGACTGCAACGCGCTGGCCGAGGGCAAGGCCTATTCGGAAGTCTCAGCGACCGAGCACAGCCCCGACCACGCCCTGTTCGCCTACGCCGAGGACGCGCAAGGCTCGGAGGTCTTCAAGATCTACATCAAGGATCTGGCGACCGGCGAGGTTCTGCCCAACCCCATCGAATCGGCGACCGAGAACTTCACCTTCTCGCCGGACAGCCAGTGGATCTTCTGGACCAATCGCGACGACAACGGCCGTCCCGACAAGATCTTCCGTCGTCCGGCGCGCGGCGGCGAGACCACCCTGGTCTATGAGGAAACCGACGACGGCATGTTCCAGAGCGTCAGCCGCACCTCAGACGACGCCTTCATCGTCATCGGCATCGGCAATCAGGAAACCTCGGAGGGCCGCATCATTCCAGGCGCGACCCCGACCGCCACGCCCGTCGTGGTCGAGCCGCGTCATACCGGCCGCCTGTACGACCTGGACCACTGGGGCGACCGTTGGGTGATCCGCACCAACGCCGACGACGCCATCGACTTCAAGGTGGTCGAGGCCCCGACCGCCTCGCCGGCCAAGGCCAACTGGAAGGACCTGGTTCCGCACACGCCGGGCCGCTTCATCGAGGGCGTGGCCCTGGTGAAGGACTATCTGGGCCGTCAGGAACGCGCCGACGCCAACACCAGGATCGTCATCCGCGACCGCGCCGGAGCCGAGCACGAGATCGCCGTGGACGAGCCGGCCTACGCCCTGTCGCTGGGCGGGGCGTCGGAGTTCGACACCACGGTCATGCGTTACGGCTACAACTCGCCGTCCACGCCGACCTCGACCTATGACTACGACCTGAAGACGCGCGAGCGGACCCTGCGCAAGGTCCAAGAAGTGCCGTCGGGCCACAACCCGGCCGACTATGTGGTCGAGCGGCTGAACGCCCCGGCTTCGGACGGCCAGCTGGTGCCGGTGACGGTGCTGCGCCGCAAGGACACGCCGGTCGACGGCTCGGCGCCCCTGCTGCTCTATGGCTACGGCTCCTACGGCATCCCGATGGCGGCCAGCTTCTCGACCAACCGGCTGTCGCTGGTGGACCGCGGCTTCATCTACGCCATCGCCCACATCCGCGGCGGCTCGGACAAGGGCTGGGGCTGGTTCCTGGACGCCCGCCGGATGACCAAGAAGAACACCTTCACCGACTTCATCGCCTGCGCCGAACACCTGATCGACCGCAACTACGCTACGGCGGGCAGGATCGTGGCCCAGGGTGGGTCGGCGGGCGGTCTGCTGATGGGGGCCGTCACCAATATGCGGCCCGACCTGTGGGCCGGGGTGATCGGCAGCGTGCCCTTCGTCGACGTGATCAACACCATGAGCGACACCAGCCTGCCGCTGACGCCGCCGGAGTGGCCCGAGTGGGGCAACCCGATCGAGGACGCCGCCGCCTACGACTACATGTACAGCTACAGCCCCTACGACCAGATCGAGGCCAAGCCCTATCCGGCGGTGCTGGCCACCGGCGGCCTGTCCGATCCGCGCGTCACCTATTGGGAGCCGGAGAAGTGGGTGGCCAAGCTGCGGCCCGCGACGACCTCGGGCAATCCGGTCCTGCTGAAGATCAACATGACGGCGGGCCACTTCAGCTCTTCGGGCCGCTTCGACTATCTAAAGGACGTGGCCCACGACTACGCCTTCGCCGTCTGGGCCGTCGACAAGGGCTGGCAGAAGGTGTGATCGTTCGGCCCTTTGCGGAAGCCGATCTGGCGGCTGTCACCACCATCTACGCCGACAGCGTGCTGCACGGCACGGGGACGTTCGAGCTGGACGTCCCCTCGGCGGAGGATATGCGAGCGCGCCTGGCCGCGCCCGCTTCGCTCGGCCTGCCGGTGCTGACCGCCGAGATCGACGGTCAGGTCGCGGGCTACGCCTATGCCGGGCCCTATCGCCTGCGCGCCGCCTATCGCTTTCTGGTCGAGGACTCGATCTATGTGGCCGAGGCGTTTCGCGGGCGCGGCGTCGGCAAGGCCCTGCTGGACGCCCTGCTGAGCGCCTGTGAGGCCCTGGGCATGCGTCAGATGGTGGCGGTGATCGGCGACAGCGCCAACGCCGGCTCCATCGCCCTGCACGCCGCCGCCGGGTTCGAGCACGTCGGCGTCTTCCACGCCGCCGGATGGAAGTTCGACGCCTGGCGCGACGTGGTCTTCATGCAGAAGGCGCTGGGCCTGGGCGCCGCCGCCGCGCCGGATGCGCCCGGCCTCGACTGCGGGCGCTAGAAGCTGAATTCGCAGCTTTTTTCGGCTTCTTCGCACATTGCGCTTGACCCCATCGTGAGTCGCCCTTAATCCGCCCTTCTCCTCCTCGCGGAGGGGAACGCGGGTGTAGCTCAGTTGGTTAGAGTGCCGGCCTGTCACGCCGGAGGTCGCGGGTTCGAGCCCCGTCACTCGCGCCATTCTCTTCAGCGAAGAGAATGGCGCACACCGCCCCAAAGAGCGTCGCCTCTCTTCTCATGAACATGGTTTTGTCGCCGCCGCGCACGTGTGCGCACGCCGACGTCGCGCCGCTAGTTCAGCGGCGCGATCTCTTGCGGCATGACGAACTCGGGTCGGCCGCTCAGTTCGCCATAGAGCATCGACAGGTCCTCGAAGACCCGGTTCCAGGCGAACTGTTCCACCATCTTGATCCGCGCCGCCTGGCCCAGGGCCTCGACGTCCCGTTCGAACAGCGCCTCGATCGCCTCGGCGTAGTCGGCAGGGTCCGCCGAACGCGCCAACTGCCCGACGTTCAGATCGACCGTCTCGGCCACGCCGCCCGCGTTGACGCCCACGACAGGACGGCCGCAGGCCATGGCCTCCAGCACGATCAGGCCGAACGGCTCCTTATCATTGGCGTGAACAAAGGCGTCGCAACTGGCTATGATCCGCGCCACGGCCTTGGGGTCCTTCTCATAGGGCAGAGAGATCACGCGATCTTCTGGCGGCATTCCCGCCCCGGCGCCGACCAGCACCAGATGATAGGGCGCGCCCAGGCGCTGCACCGCGTCGATCAGGACATCGACGTTCTTCTCCTTGGCGGGACGGCCGGCGAAGCACAGCAGACGGGCGTCGGCGCCCAGGCCCAGCTTCTTCAGCAGCCAGTCGCGATCCCGGCGATCAGGACGGAAGGTGTCGACCTCGACGCCCAACGGGCGAATCACAATGCCGCCGACGCCGGCTTCCTCCAGACGCCGCGCGATGAAGCGGCTCGGCGAGACCACACGGTCGAATTGCGAGAACAGCTTGGCCCAACGCTTCTCGACCGGCTTCTTCGCCCATTCGCCGAAATGCAGCGCCGCCAGACCCGCCGGGTCCGAGTGGCAGAATCCGACGACGGGGCAGCCCGCTCTTTGTCCGGCCTCCAGCGCGCCCTGCCCCGGCGTATAGGGATCGCCCGCCTCGATCACGGCCGGGTTCATCGACGCCACCCAGGCGCCCCATCGCCGCACCGAGCTCGGCCACCGATAGCCGTCGCCGAACGGCAGCTTGGCGGCATGAAGCTGGACGATGCCGTCCGCCCCCGCCTTATGCTTGGCGCCCGGCACCACCAGGGTGTGAGCGATGGCGGGCCGATTCGTCTCAAGCCAGGCCTTCTTGGACAGGAGATAGCGCTTCACGCCGCCGGATCGGGGCGCGAACAGCATGGTCGTGTCCACCAATCGGGGCCGAGGATCGAACGTCGAGGCCTTCAGCGCCCTCAGAGTCTCGGCGACTTCCTCGTCCAGCCCGGGAAACAGGCGAAGCTCGCTTTCCTGGACGTCGATATCGCTCATGCTCATCGAGGCGGCTTCTCCCGGATTTGAGGCCGTAACGCGGCCGGCCCGGCTTCGGATGCGACGTGCGCGTTTGGAACTCACCATGAATCGCCCGTAGCGCCGGAAACTGCTCCGCTCAAGCATCCTTTTTCAGAACCCGCATCAGACGGGGAGGAATGGCGGTTTTCATCTCCCGTTCAGCTTCGCCGCACTACCCCCGGCCTTGCATTCGCCTCAAATTCGAGAAACTTGGGGCATGGTGGCGCCGAGCCTGTTAAACGGGCGGCTGGCGTCGTTGCGCGTGTGTCCACGAGGGGTTTCTATCTGATGCGTATTCTGCTCGCGACCGCGGTGGCGATCGCCCCCTTGATGGTTGCCGCCGGGGCTCAGGCCGAGGTGGTCATTTCGACCGCCCGCACGACCCCGATCTCGACCTCCAACGCCACGGGCACGGCGCCGGACAGCATCCGCCTGGCCAACGGCGGGTCGGTCGCGGTGACGAGCGGCGCGGCGGTGACGATCGATTCCAGTCATGGCCTTGATCTGGACAACGGCTCCAACATCACGATGGCCAAGGCGGCTGACGGTGCGACCGCCATTCTGGCCCAGGGCGGAACGACGGGGCCGATCACCATCGGCGGCAGCATCAGCGTCACCGACGACATCGATGAGTATAAGGACACCGACAAGGACGGCGACGCCGACGGTCCCTTCGCCTCGGGCACGGGCCGCTACGGCCTGCGCGTCGCCGGCCCCACAGCCAAGACCGGCGACATTCTGATCGAGTCGACGGGATCGATTCTGGTCGAAGGCAACAACTCCTACGGCGTTTCGGTTGAAGCGCCCCTGGTGGGCAACCTGACCAGCTTCGGCAACATCAACGTCACGGGCAACAACACGCGCGCCATCAGCGTCAGCGGCCCCGTGACCGGCAATGTCAGCGTCCTGGGTTCCGTGAACGCCCGAGGCGAGAATGCAGTCGGCGTCGCCGTGAACGGCGCCGTGGATGGACGGCTGGCGATCCAGGGCACGGTCACTTCGTCCGGCTATCGCTACACCACGCGGCCCAACAGCAAGCCGACGACCGGCACGGTTCCCGCTGAAACCCTGTTCCTCGAGAATCTCGACGCCGACGACCTGCTCCAGGGCGGACCGGCCGTGCTTGTCGGCGGCAACGTCGCCAAGGGCGTCCTGTTCGACGCCGGCCCCGTCTATAGCGCCGCCGGCATCGACGGCGACGACGACGGCGACAGCGTCAAGAACGGCGACGAGGATGACGACGGCGACGGCGTCAAGAACCGCGAGGATTCGGATCGTGACGGCGACGGCCTGCCCGACGCCAATGAAACCACGGCCAAGATCACGTCCTTCGGCGCAGCGCCCGCCGTGGTCGTGGGCTCCACGACGAACAGCGTGACCCTCGGCGTCGCCGGCACGGGAAACAACGCATACGGCTTCGTCAACCGCGGTGAAATTTTCGGGATCGGCGTCTACGACAACGTCGCCGCCACGGCGGTCCAGTTCGGCGTCGCCGGCGGCCAGGCCGTGACGATCCAGGGCGGGGTGCGTAACGAAGGTTCGATCGCCGTCCTGGCCAACAAGGCCGACGCGACGGCTATTCGGTTCGCGGCCGACGCCGCCACGCCGACGTTGACGAACACGGGCACCATCAGCGCCGCTTCGTCCACCGACGGAAAGAACCAGGTCACGGCCGTTCGGATCGAAGCCGGTGCGAATGTCTCGTCGCTCAACAACGACGGCACCATCGCCGCGACGACGGGCGGCGGCACGGCCAATACGACCGCGATCGCCGATCTCAGCGGCAGCCTGACGTCGATCACCAACACTCGGTCGATTCAGGCCACTGTCTCGCCGAACGCCAATGGCGACCCGATCACCGGCAAGGCCACGGCCATCGACGTCAGCGCCAACACCTCCGGCGTCACCTTCACGCAGAAGGGCGTCGCCGGCACGGCCACGCCCTCCGATCCGGACACTGACGGCGACGGCGTGACAAATTCGCGCGAGCCCCTCACCATCGGCGACATCAAACTGGGCTCGGGCGCCGATCTCCTCGACATTCAAAACGGCGTGGTCGAAGGCGACATCTCGTTCGGCGCGGGCGCCGACCGCCTGTCGATTTCGGGCGGGGCCGTGGTTCGCGGCGCGATCGACAATTCGGACGGCCTGCTGGACATCGACATCTCCAAGGGCACGCTCGACGCTCGCCAAAGCGGCGTGACCACCATCAGCAATCTGAACGTGGGCGCTGACGGCGACCTGGTCGTCACCCTCGATCCCGCCAAAGGCACGAATAGCGGCTTCAAGGTCGACGGCGTCGCCAATATCGCCACGGGCGCCGGCCTCGGGGTGCGGTTCAACTCGCTGCTGCAGGACCCCACGCGTTTCACCATCATTGATGCGAACACGCTCAACGTCGGGACGATCGACGCCGACGCCATCCAGGCCAATTCGCCCTACGCCTTCGTGGTGAAGGCCGGCGCCGACGTCGCCGCCGGCGACATCTATGTCGATGCGCGTCGTCGCACGGCTGAAGAAGCCGGCATGATCGACGTCGAATCCGCCGCCTACGATTCGATCTACGGCGCGCTCGACAAGAATGAAGCCATCCGCAACGCCATCCTGAACCAAACCGGAAGAGACGGCTTCTTCGACATCTATGAGCAGATGCTGCCTGACCACTCGGGCGGCCCCCTGCTCTCCCTGGCCAGCGGCGTCGACGCCGTGACTCGCGCCCTGACCGGCCGCAACGCCTCGGCGGCGCCCGGCGAGACCAGCGCCTGGGTGCAGGAGATCAACTTCTACGCTGACAAGGACAAGACCGACTCCTACGGCTTCCGCTCCGAGGGCTTCGGCGTCGCCGGCGGCGTCGAGCGCGGCACCGGCATGGGCGCGGTCGGCCTTTCGGCGGCCTTCACCTCGTCGGACCTGGAAGATCCCGAGGCCGCCGCCGAAGAAGTCCTGTCGGCCAATCTTCTGGAACTGGGCCTCTACTGGCGCGCCCAGGGTCAGTACTGGACGACCTGGGCCCGCGCGGCGGGCGGCTACGCCTCGTTCAACGCGACCCGCAAACTGGTCGCCGACGGCATCAACCTGAAGAACGAATCCGACTGGCACGGCTTCACCCTGGCCGCCGCCGGCGGCGCCTCCTATGAGCGCACCTTCGGCCGGGTGAACATCCGCCCCGAGATCTACGGCGAGTACTTCTCGCTGAGCGAGGGCGCCCGCACCGAAAAGGGCGGCGGCGACGGCTTCGACCTCGATATCGAAGAGCGCGACGGTCATATGTTCTCCGGCGTCGCCGCCGTGAACATCGGCTACGGCTTCGGCCAGAACGGCTGGATTCGTCCTGAAGTACGCCTCGGCTGGCGCCAGAACTTCTCGGTCGACGCCGGCACGACCATCGCCCGCTTTACCTCGGGCGGCGACGCCTTCACCCTGGATCCCGCCAGCATCGAAGGCGGCGGCCCCATCCTCGGCTTCCGCCTGAACATCGGCAACGACCTCGGCATGCTCGCCATCACCGGCGACGCCGAACTGCTGGAAGACTACGTCCGCTACACCCTGCTGCTGCGGGCCAGCTTCAAGTTCTGATCGATCTCGATCTGATCCAGAAAAGGCCGCCGGTTCGACCGGCGGCCTTTTTCATGAGCGCATGACATCGGAAGCCCTCAGTCTTTTGTGATGGGTCGCTGAGCGCCTATGGCACTAATTTGATCACTCCCCCATCACGCAGGAGCCCCGAATGGGCCGTTGGAACACGCGCAAGCGCATCGATGCAACCCCTCAGGACGGCCAGAGCCTGGCGCGCACCCTGAGCTGGCCGCATCTGATCGCCATGGGCGTCGGCGCCATCGTCGGCACCGGCATCCTGACCCTGATCGGCATCGGCGCCGACAAGGCCGGTCCTGCGGTACTGCTATCCTTCCTGATCGCCGGCTTCGTCTGCGCCTGCGCCGCCTTGGCCTATGCCGAGATGGCGGCCATGATTCCGGCGTCGGGCAGCGCCTACACCTACTCCTACGTTGTCATGGGCGAGGTCTTCGCCTGGATCATCGGCTGGAGCCTGATCCTGGAATACAGCCTGGTGGTCAGCGCCGTAGCGGTCAGTTGGTCGGGCTATGCCGCGCCGTTACTGAACAGCTGGCTGGGCGCGCCCATGGCCCTGATGCAGGCGCCCCACGTTGGCGGCATCGCCAACCTGCCGGCCCTCTTCATCATCCTGGCGGTCGCCGGCCTTCTGATCGCCGGCACGCGCAAGAGCGCCGGCCTGACCATGATCCTGGTGGCGGTGAAGCTCTCGGCCCTGGCGATTTTCGTCTGGTTCGCCCTGCCGCATTTCAACGCCGCCAATCTGGAGCCCTTCAGCCCCTACGGCTTCGCCCGCAACATGAGCAGCGACGGGATCGAGCGCGGCGTCATGGCGGCGGCGGCCATCATCTTCTCGGCCTTCTACGGCTTCGACGCCATCGCCACCGCCGCCGAGGAAACCCGCAATCCGAAACGCGACCTGGCCATCGGCATCATGGGCTCGATGCTGGCCTGTGCGGCCATCTACACCGTGATCGCCCTCGCCGCGCTCGGCGCCGCCCCCTTCACCCGCTTCGCCAACAGCCCCGAGCCGCTGGCCCTGATCCTGCGCGAGATCAATCAGCCCGGCGCCGCCCGCTTCCTGGCCGTCACCGCCGTCATTACGCTGCCGACCGTGATCATGGCCTTCTTCTACGGCCAGAGCAGGATCTTCTTCGTCATGGCGCGCGACGGCCTGCTGCCCCACGGCCTGTCCAAGGTGTCGTCGAGCGGCGCGCCCGTGCGGATCACCCTGTTCACGGGCGCCGTGGTGGGCGTCATCGCCCTCTTCTTCCCGCTGGATGAGATCGTCGCCCTGGCCAACGCCGGCACCCTGGTCGCCTTCTCAGCCGTCGCCCTCTGCATGCTGATCATGCGCCGTCGCGCCCCCGACGCGCCGCGCGGGTTCCGCACGCCCCTGGCTTGGGTGGTCGGGCCCATCGCCGTCGCCGGCTGTCTCTACCTGCTGGCCAGCCTGCCGCAGAAGACCCAGATCTGGTTCCTGATCTGGAACCTGGCGGGGGTTGGTCTCTATCTGGCCTACGGCCGTCGCCACAGCCTGGCGGGACGGCCGATGGCCGGACGCGCCGACAGCACGCGGGATCCCAATTAGGTCCCGCAGTCGGGCGGCGGTCAGGCCAGGGGCCCTACCCAAGCCATCCCAGCCGCCGCCCATCAATGCTGATAGTATTTGAAATTTGGTAGGCGGCGACGGGTTCGAACCGCCGACCCTCTCGGTGTAAATCGCCCCAGATGCCATTTCTGGGCTTTTCATCACATTACAAAACTCGCCTAAGTGACTGAACATAAAAGAATCGAGGTTTGCACACCTGTGCACGGGTTTGCAGTGAATCTTGCACCGACTGCCCCCCTATTGCCCCCCTTGATGGTAGGCTGGGCGCGTCTGATTTGCTCAGGACGTAGCCTCCATGCCAACCCAGGTCATCACGACAGATCGCCAGATCGTCGGCCTCAAGCCGCTCGACTGTCGGTTCGAGCGCCGTGTTTCCGGCGCCCGAGGTCTTAGCCTGCGGGTCTGGCCGTCTGGCCTGAGGCAGTTCGAGGTTCGATACGCGGTCAAAGACGGACCTCGGCGTAGGGTGATCCTTGGCGACTATCCCGAGGTGTCGCTTGCCGATGCACGGCAAAAGGCGACCGAACTCAGGCTTGAACTTCTCAAGGGCGTCGACCCCGTCGCGGAGCGCGCCGCCGCCCAGCTTCCCGCTCCGCCCCAGGACTCTTTGGACGAAGTCGCGGAGACCTACTGGGCTGCAGCGGAGCTGGGTCTGCATGGCGGTCGCCGAAGGCCCAAACGTCCAAGGACGATCGCCAACGAGCGCCACCTCTGGAAACGTCATATCTCGCCATCCCTCGGTACGACGGCGCCGCGCGATTTGAAGCGCGCCGAGGTCAAGACCTTCATGCGTTCGCTCGTGACCGAGCGGCGCCTCTCCGCCGCCAGCGCGGCTTCGATTGGCGGGCTTCTTCACAGCGTCATGGCCTTCTGTGTTCAGGAGGAGATGATCGATGCCAATCCCGTGGTCGGTCTCGCTCGGCCTCTGGCTCTGGTTTCACGCGACCGGATGCTGGACGACGCCGGACTGAGGCTGGTTTGGGACATTGCGCTGGACGGCGTACAGCCTCGGCCGCCCGGTTACCTCAATGTCGGCCTTGCGGCGCGGCCCGAACCGGTCATGGCGCTCGCCATCCAGTTGCTCATGCTCACCCTGACGCGCCGCAACGAGGTCGCGGGCGCGCGAAAGGCGGAGTTCGACCTGAACGCCGCGCTCTGGGTGATTCCGGCGGACCGGGCCAAGGCCAACCGTCAGCACGTCGTCCCGCTGAGCCCGCAGGCTCTGGAGGTGCTCGGTGCAGCGATCGCACTCGATCCCGACAGCCCCTTCGTCTTCCCCTCCCCGCGCGTCGCCGATCAATGCATTGACGAGCAGGCGATCACGCGAACTTTTTCGCGCATCTTCGAGCGCAGGAAGCTGCCGCTTCGATCGCCTCATGATGTCCGCCGAACGGGCGCGACGACCTTGACGGGGCGCTACGGCG
The DNA here is from genome assembly GCF_036405315.1 of Brevundimonas sp. Classification (GTDB taxonomy): domain Bacteria; phylum Pseudomonadota; class Alphaproteobacteria; order Caulobacterales; family Caulobacteraceae; genus Brevundimonas. Next base: position 19,314 of record NZ_DASWXW010000058.1, read on the forward strand.
TCACCCGTTTCATCGTCGGTCTCGTGCTCGGCCATACGCCAAAGGACGGCGCAGCAGTCACGGCCGTCTACGACCGCTATACCTATGTGCCGGAGAAGCGCGACGCTCTCGTCAAATGGGCGGAGCACCTTACCGGAGCGCGATCCGAAACTGATGTTGCTTCGGCTGCCGACGAAGCCAGTGTTCCGGGGCGAACCGCAGACCTGGAGACGGCCAAGGTCCGTGCGCTCGCGCTCTGCGTCGATGGCCGGACGCAGCAGGCGGTGCTGACGATGTGCATGGCGGCCAGTCGGGAGGGCTCGGTCTCACCAACCCACCTGGATTTGCTTTCTGCCGTCGGCCTGGACCTCGCCAGTCGCAACGACTGGTCAGAGCTGGAGGCGTGGATCAACGGCTTCGGGTGAGGAGCGTGAGCGCTTCCGGAGAGGCGAGACCCGGATACGCCAGACTACTCAATGGCCGCTCGGCCCGCATTGCGGTTTGTAAAACTGGATGTCGCGGGTTCGATTCCTGCAACCGGCACCATTTTTTCAATATCTTAGCTCTGCAAAAGCGGACTTCGTTGACCCTCCGATCATTTGCGGCAGAGTGGACCCAGGATCGCCGTCGCCCTCAGCCGAGGGTGCCCCTGGAACGTTCATCTCATGACCTCCGACGCCTCACACCAGTCGCCGCTCGATCGTGAAATTTCCCTCCAACTTGCTGCTGATCGGACCGAGACCGGCCTGTCGCTTTCCGGCGCCGTAGCCCATGGAAGGTCTCGATCATTTCCTCGGCTGCGGTGCGGCCGGCCTTCGGGGACAGGACGCGCTCGAGGATCGACGCCAAAAGGACGAGATCCGCATCCTCGGGCTGGGGTTCGATCTGGCGATGAAGGACGACGGCAGAGTTGGTCGACATGGCGACCTCCGTTCTGGCGCTCCCGATTGGAGCGCCCCTGGCCGCCCTTCCTCCTCCTTTGCCGCAAGGGGGCAGCCTGAGGTTCGGAGTTCCCCCAACCGCCCTGCCGAACAAACACCGTTCTTCTGGACATGAGGACGCCACCCTCGTTAGAAGACCCCCATCGCCCGCAACCTCACGTAGGCGCAGACGGACAAGCGGGGGCTTTCCATGACAGAAGATGCGGCGACCCTCAGTCTGCGCGCGCACCTCGCCCGCGAGATCCTGGGGTGGATGAACGACGCTTTCGCTGGCGTCGATTTCGAGGCGCCGTCCGACAAGGTCATCGAAGGCCTGACCCTGGCCTGGAGCGGCGTGGTTCTTCGCGTCGAGGCCATAGACCACGCCGCCCTGACGACGACCCGATCCTGACCAACTGCCTATTCACCCCCGCAGGGCTTAGGGGCGCTTGACCCAGAGTAGGAACCGGAGACGGTCCTGCGACCGTCTCCGACTTTTCGACGTCAGAACCAGGCCTTGATCCCGACGACCAGACGCGTCGCATCCACGTCGTCGCCGCGGGCCTTGGCGTAGTCGGCGGTGTCGCCGAACGAGCGGCTCCACTCGACCCCGACATAGGGCGCGAACTCCTTGCGGATTTCATAGCGCAGACGCAGCCCCGCCGTGACCGAGGTCAGGCCCGAACCGATCTCCAGCTCGGGAATGTCGCTGGCCGAGAAGGCTGCCTCGATCGCGGGCTGCAGGATCCATCTCTGGGTGATGCGCTGGTCGTATTCAGCCTCGGCGCGGGCGGTCAGATCGCCCTCGGTCGACAGGAAGGCGGCGGCGCTCATCTCGAACCAGTAGGGCGCGACGCCCTGCACCCCGACCGTCAGATGGGTCGTGTCGTCGCCATCCGGGCGGAAGTCTTGCCGCACGCCCGCCTGCACGTCCCAGAAGGGCGCGACAGCGCGGCTATAGAGGGCCTGGACCTCGGCGTCGTGCAGCTGACCGCCGAACGCGCCCTCGCCTTCGGTCTTCCACCAGAAGCGGTTGATGTCGCCGCCGGTCCAGCCTTGGGCGTTCCAGCTGTAGCTCTTCTCGCCGTCGCCGAAGCCGGCCTCGATCGAGTCGATCAGGACCGCGGTGGTGCGGACGTCGCCGTTCTCGACCAGCAGTTGCTTGCGCGACGCCGCCATGACGGCAGGGTCGAACAGCAGGTCAGCCGCATGGGCGGGCGCGGCGAGGGCGGCGGCGGGCGGCGGGGTCTCGACCATGCGACCGCCGACCGCGTCCACGCTGGTCGGGATGTTGGGCGCGCCGCCGGCCATGGCCGACATGTCGTGCCCGGCATGGGGATCAGCCGCGGGCGTCTGGCCCATGTTGTGACCCGCGTGAGGATCAGCCGTCGGCGCCGTCTGCATCCCGCTCATGTCATGACCGGCGTGCGGATCAGCCGCAGCCGCCGGAGCTGCCCCCATGTTGTGGCCGGCATGAGGGTCGGCGGCAGGCGCCTGGGCCGGAGCCGTCTGCATCCTGCTCATGTCATGACCGGCGTGCGGATCAGCCGGCGCCGCCGGGGCGGCTGGCGCGACGCGGCGCGGCTGAGGTGCGGCAGCGCGCGGCTTGGGCGTCGGCCGGACCTGCGGCGGGCGGGCGGGCGCGGCGTGGGCGCCGTGGGCGCCATGCCCCCCGTGGGCCTGAGCGACGGCGGAACCGGCGGCCAGCATCAGGGGCAGAACCGCGGCAGCGGCGAACAGGGCGCGGCTCATCGGGCGGCTCCTTCCAGCGGACGAACCGTGACGACGTTGAACATCCCCGCATGCATGTGCATCAGCAGGTGGCAGTGGAAGGCCCAGTCGCCCGGCGCATTGGCGGTCAGGTCGAAGGTCACCTTGCCCCCCGGCGCCACATTGACCGTGTGCTTCAGCGGCTGATGTCCATCGTGGCCGTTGACCAGCTCGAAGAAGTGGCCGTGCAGGTGGATCGGGTGGGCCATCATGGTGTCGTTGACCAGGGTCACGCGGACCCGCTCGTTCAGCTCGAACCGGATCGGCTCGACCAATTCGGAGAACTTGCGGCCGTCGAAGCCCCACATGAACCGTTCCATATTACCGGTCAGGTGGATTTCCATCGACCGCGACGGCGGGCGGGTGTCCGTGTTGGGCGTCAGGGAGCGCAGATCGGTATAGACCAGCACCCGGTGATCGACGTCCTGAAGACCCTGCGGCCGCTCGCCCAGACGGTTGGCCGGCGCGGGCGCGATGGCGTCCACCCCGACGCCGACCGCCATGTCGGCGGGGGCATTGTTCGGGTCGCGCATACTCATGGCGCCGTGGTCCATCGGCGCGGCGGCTGCGGCTCCGGCAGCAGCGCCGTGAGCGGAGTGGTCCATCCCGGCCATGCTGCCGTGATCCATCCCGCCCATCCCCATGTCGGCCATGGTCAGGTTTGGCACCTTGCGCAGCGGCGGCACTTCGGCGGTCATGCCCAGACGCGGGGCCAGGGTCGCGCGGCCCATGCCCGAACGGTCGATGGCTTCTGAGACGATGGTGTAGGCGCGGTCCTCAAGCGGGCGGACGATGACATCATAGGTCTCGGCGACCGATATCTGGAACTCGTCGATCTCGACCGGGCGGACATGCTCGCCGTCGGCCTGGACCACGGTCATGGCCAGACCCGGAATGCGGACGTTGAAGATCGACATAGCCGAGGCGTTAATGACGCGCAGACGCACCCGCTCGCCGGGCCGGAAAAGGCCGGTCCAGTTCTCTTCCGGGCCGTGACCGTTGACCAGATAGGTGTAGGTGGTGCCGTTGACGTCCAGGATGTCGCGCGGGTCCATCCGCATCCCGCCCCACATCCGGCGCTCGGCCAGATCCATCCCGTCCGACCCGTCCAGCAAGCCCGCCAGGGTGGTCTTCTGCATGTTGAAGTAGCCGGGGCTCTTCTTCAGCTTGGCCAGGATTTCGTGCGGATGCAGGAAGCTCCAGTCCGACAGGACCAGAACGTGCTCGCGGTCATAGCCGACCGGATCGGCGCCCGCCGGGTCGATGACGATGGGGCCGTAGTGGCCCATGGCTTCCTGCAGGCCCGAGTGGCTGTGATACCAATAGGTGCCCGACTGCTTCAGCGGGAACTCATAGACAAAGGTCTCGCGCGGCTTGATGCCAGGGAAGCTGACGCCCGGCACGCCATCCATCTGGAACGGCAGCAGCAGGCCGTGCCAGTGGATCGAGGTGTCCTCGTCCAGCGTATTGGTCACCGACAGACGCACGTTCTGGCCCTCGCGCATCCGCAGCAGGGGCGCAGGCAGCAGGCCGTTGACGGTGAAGGCGTGGCCGGTGCGACCGCCGACGGTGAAGTTGGAATGGCCCACCGTCAGGTCAATGTTCGGCCCCGTGAGCGTCGGCAGGTCGGCGCGCAGCCCGGGTGAACCCGTCTGGGCCCAGGCCGGCATCAGGCCGGAGAGGCCCAGTATTCCGCCGCTGGCGGCGGCGCCCCGCAACAGGGATCTGCGATCGAGAGCCATGCTCGACATATGATGGATCATCCTTCTTGAATGCGGCTCGCCGCCGACGACTTCGAAGCGAGCTTCACTGGGTACTACGCACCCGCTAGCCGTTTCCCCTTGCGACAGGTCGCCACACAAGCGTGCGCGGGCCAGTAAGCGGCCAAGAGGTCGCATTTCAGGCGAAGCGGCGGCAAATCCTTCCAAAGACGTCGCGCTTATCTGGCGTCGAGCCGCGTCAGGATCGCCTGCATCCGGGCGACCTCATCGTCCTGCGCCCGCACGATCTGGTCGCACAGGGCCAGGATATCCCGATCGCGCATCGAGGCCTGCTCGCACGCCAGTATCGCGCCGGAATGGTGGGGGGATCATGGAGCGGAGGAACTCCCTGTCGCCCACCCCCGCCTGGCCCGCATGCCTACGAAGCCAGGTCGAACACTGCGGCGGCCTCGCCGACGATCACCAGATTCAGCTTACGCGACGGATACATGGATCCCATGAACCAGAGCATGAGGATCGCCGTGGGCGTGACCAACTCGATCCCGAATGAGCGGTATTGCCCCTTGTTCACGGCGCGCCTCCTGCCTGTCGACTATCCGGATCCCGCGGCGCCCGGCGCATGAAGGTCGCTCAGCCAACCAACCCGAAAAATCATGATTCCGGCCGTTGACCTTCCCATAAGGGGAAGGATTAGAACCGACAGGCGTCAAATGTTGAAAGGTCCGCCCATGTCCGCTCACGGCCCCGGAGTTACTGATCTACAGGTGCTCAACATCCCCAAGATCCGCTGCGGCGGCTGCGTCGCCGGCGTCGAGAAGGCCATTCATTCCGTCGACGCCTCGGCCCAGATCACCGCCGACATCGAGGCCCGCCGTGTCGAGGTGACGACCAGCGCCGACCCTAAAACCCTAATGGCCGCGCTTGCAGACGCCGGCTATCCGGCCGAGGCTGCCTGATCATGAACAAGCTCAAGCTTTCCGCTCTCGCCGCCGGCGTCGCCATCCTGGGCGGCGCGGGCTTCCTCCTGAACGGCCTGCCCACCGTGGCCCAGGCCTCGGACATGACCGTCTACAAGAGCGATTCCTGCGGCTGCTGCGGCGGCTGGGTCGAGCATATGCGCAAGGCCGGCTACGCCATCCGCGTCGTTCCGACCGACGACCTGGCCCCGGTGAAGACCCGCCTCGGCGTGCCCGAGTCCCTGTGGGCCTGCCACACGGCCGTCGTCGACGGCAAGGTGATCGAGGGCCACGTCCCCGCTGCCGCCGTCAACGCCTTCCTGAAGTCACCCGGAGCCTCGCGCGGCATCGGCGTGGGCGGCATGCCGACCGGCTCGCCCGGCATGGAGGCCCCCGGCTACGCCCCCGAACGCTACGACGTCATGCGCTTCGGCAGCGGCGCCCCCGCCCCCTTCATGACCTTTGAAGGCGCGAACCCGGTTCGTCGCTAAAAGCACAAGGCCCCGTCAGCTCGCGCCCAAGCTTGTCGACGGGGCCTTTTCATATCCTCAGTCGCGGACCGGTTCGCCGCCCGGGCGACACGGCGATGACCCGCAACGAGGTGGAACCGGCCTATGTCGCCGAACGCATCGCCCTCCTCCGCGACATTCGTCCGCGAGGCCTGCAAAGCCCGACTGGCCCAACGGCAACAAGACGCAGCATCCGATGTGTAGGCGGCTCGCTGCGGTCAGGGACGAGAACGACAGCTCGACCGCAGCCAGACCTATTTCGAGGGGGTTCGCAGGTATTTCACCAACGCCGCGATCCCAAGCACAGCCAGCACGACGGCGAGGAGCCATTGAAGGCCCATCGCCAGCATCATCATGCCGCCCATGCCGCTCATCATATTCATGCCGTTCATCGTCGCGATGCATCCTGACAATCAATCGGCGGAAGCCAGTCTGGATAGCCATTCTCGGGGCGATCGCCGCTCTGCCCTACGCAACCCCGCGAGAGCGTAGGGGTTCCGAAGCCCCGGCCCAGGTTGAGGATGGGTCGCGAAGGAAATCGCCTAGTGGCCTGGCTGGCCTATTCTTCCCGTTTCGTATCGGTGTCGTTCTCACGCTTCGGAGCGTCCGTCTTCCGCCGGCGGCGCGCCTTCATGATCATGGGCGCCACGCAGCAGATAAACAGCAACATAGCGACGATGGTTATGACGAGGTTCTGATCCATGACAGGCTCCTAGACAGATCTTCCTCCCGACCTGGGTGATGCGACCCACCGCACCAGCGAACCCCATGCCGCACGCCTTGGAATGAACATCGGGGTCTGGCTGCAGTATCGCCTGTAGGCTTCGCCGTACTGGCCGAGCAGTTGTCGTTCCTCGCTCCTGGCGAGCCATGCATAGGCGATGACAATCACCGGAAAGGCCGCGAGAGAGAAGATGGTGGGCCAGTGGATCACCCCTTCGCCCAGAATCGCCAGGAAAAGTCCGGTGTATTGCGGGTGCCGCATATAGGCGTATGCGCCCTGCGTAACGAGCCGGCCTTCCCTCGCCCCCGAATGCAGTTGCCGCCAGGCGATAACGACCAGCATGAGCCCGAAGGCCGCAACGCCGTATCCCACGACCATCGACACGTACATGATCTCGGGAATGCCGGTCAGGTAGACCCACAGATTTCCGCGCCAAAGCCCACTTCCCGCGTCGAGGCCGAAGACGCGGGTGATCACGTAGAGCGTGAGCGGAAACCCATACATCTCGGCGTAGAAGGCCATGAGGAAGGCTTGCAGGACGCCGGCGCGCGTCCATTCTCGCCATGTCCGGGGGGCCAGATAGCGGTAGAGAATCCAAGAGATCACGGCGATCGATATCGCCGCTGCTCCCCAATAGGTCCGGTCATGCATCAGCATGCCTTCCTGCTCAGGCCCACTCAGCCGCCAACTCGCGCCAGATCGCTAATGGTTAGCTTCAGGAACCCGTCCAAGGCGCCATCGTTCCGCTGACCGCCCCTTGCAGACATCGTGGTCCAACGGCAGCGACCGGCCCAATTGCGGCGCCGCCAGAACCGTCGTTTCTCGAGGACGGGCTCGCGCCGCACGTCGTATCCAGAGGACGCGCTTTGCGCTGCACGATAGTGTCGGAGCATGGAATCCGTGACGACGCTCGGGTCTGACGGACCCTTCGGCGGCAGGAGGAAGGTTGATGATCGGTCGAGGCTTGCGAGCGGTCCCGCGCGGCGTCTGGGCCCTGGGGTTCGTATCCATGTTCATGGACATCTCCTCGGAGATGATTCACAGCCTGCTGCCCATCTTCCTTGTCACCACCCTGGGCGCCAGCGTCGCCCTGGTCGGCGTGGTCGAGGGCGTATCCGAAGCCGGCGCGTCCATCACCAAGGTCTTCTCGGGCTGGCTCAGCGACCGGCTGGGCAAACGGAAACTTCTAGCCGTTCTCGGCTATGGTCTCGGCGCTGGGTCCAAGCCTTTCTTCCCCCTGGCCGTGACGCCGTTCGAGGTGCTGGGCGCCCGTTTCGTCGATCGGATCGGCAAGGGTCTGAGAGGCGCGCCGCGTGATGCGCTCGTCGCCGACATCACGGAGCCCGGGAACCGGGGCGCTGCGTTCGGGCTTCGTCAGTCGCTGGACACGATCGGCGCCTTCATGGGTCCCATGATCGCCATCCTGCTCATGCTGGCCCTGGCAGGCGACATTCGGGCCGTGTTCGCCTGGGCCGTCGTCCCCGCCGTCATCGCGGTGCTTCTGCTCGTTTTCGGCGTCGAGGAACCGAAGAAGCATGGCGAAGCCAGGACCGCGCGCGCGCCCATCCGATGGAGCGAGGTCAAGGCCATGGGACGGCCCTTCTGGTCGATCGTCGCTGTCGGCGTCGTGTTCACCATGGCCCGGTTCAGCGAAGCCTTCCTGGTCCTGAGGGCTCAGGACGTCGGCCTCGCCATCGCCCTGGTTCCAGCGGTGATGATCGTGATGAACGTGGTCTACGCTGCTGTCGCAGCGCCTGTCGGAGCCTTGTCCGACCATCTCGATCGGAGAATCCTGCTGGCCTTGGGGCTGGGCGTTCTGGTGCTGGCCGACATCGTCCTGGCCTTCGCCCCCTCGATCGGGGGCGTGCTGATCGGGGTGGTCCTCTGGGGGCTCCATATGGGCATGACTCAAGGTCTGCTGGCTGCCTTGATCGCCGACACGGCCCCCGCTCGATTGCGGGGAACCGCCTTCGGCGTCTTCAATCTCGCGACCGGCGCCGCCTTGCTGGCGGCGAGCACCCTGGCGGGCGGGCTCTGGTCTCTGGCGGGACCGCAAGCCGCCTTTCTATCAGGCGCCGCCTTCAGCATCGTCGCCATGATCGGCTTGGCGCTGCTTTATATGCGAGGGAGACCGGGCAAGCCTAACGCCCGCGGATAGGCATCAATCCAGGTCGCTCGTCTCATCACAAAAGAACGACCAGGCATGGAGCCTCAATGCTGACTATGACGAGCGCTCGGTTCGGTTACTCCTGCAAGCGCCGCAGCGGCCTGTGAACCATTTCCACCGACCTGGCTGATGTCGCCAAGGGATATGATCCCCACCAGCCGCTTGCTCCGACTAAGGACCGGGAGCCGGCGGACTTGCAGTGCGCCCATCTGGGAGGCGACGTCGTCAAGGCTCTCATCATCGAAGCAGTAAAGGACCTCGGCGCTCATGATATCGCGTACAGGCGTTTTCGGACCTCGGTCTTCCGCGACCGCGCGAACCGCCAGATCGCGATCAGTGATCATCCCGACCAACCGGTCATTCTCGCCGACCGGCAGGAAACCGGCGTCGATCTTCTTCATCATCCGCGCAGCGTCGCCGATGGAGTCGCCGGGCGAGCAGACCTGCACGTCCGTGCTCATGCATTCGTTGACTTTCATCATCCTGTTCCTTGCTAATCGCCTTGTCTCTGGAACGGACGCCAAACGCGAAGGACATCATTCCTGGGTCAAGGCTGTCCGCTGGGGCAGTCCCGATCTATCCGTGCCGGGGAAGGCGTCCGGACAGGTCGGGACCGCAGTCCTCGGGACGACCAGAGGACGTCATCGGAAACCGACCAGACCTCGCTCGGTTCCGGCGCCGCTCGGGTTGGTTTCTCGAGCCTTCTCGCCCTGACGGCTTGAAGCCCTGCCGCAGAACAGACCGTAGTCGCAATGCCCAGGGCCTGGGGCCTAGGGGCCAGCCGACGACGCAGCGTTTGCCCCATCGTCGACCTTCTCCCGGGACGACCGTGCCTATTCGGGCCGGATCGCGGTCACTTCGGATTCACGACCGCGCACCGTCACGTCGAACTGGACGCGCTCGCCGACCTTGGCCTTTTCGACCACGGTCGGGGCCGCCTTGAAGCTCATCGTCATGGCGGGCCAGTCAACGCCCGGGATCGGACCGTGATCGATCGTGACCGAGCCCGCCGCCGCATCGACCTTCGTGATCACGCCCGTTCCGACGCCGGATTTGACGGCTTCGGCCGAGGCCATGGGCGTGGCGGCCATGTCGCCGGAGGTCGCCGGGGCGGCGGCCGGCGCCTCGACCGGCGCAGGCTCCGTCTTCTGGTTGCAGGCGCCGAGGCCGATGGCCAGACCGGCCGACAGAATGAGGGCGTGTTTCATTTGGGTTCTCCAGGGTTGGACGCGGGGTTGGGTAGCTTTCGACGGCGAAGCAGGAGGTATCCGGCCGGGATCACCAGCATGGACAGCAAGGGCGCCGTCAGCATGCCGCCGATGACCGGCGCGGCGATGCGGCTCATGATTTCCGATCCGGCGCCGTGGCCGATCAGGATCGGCAACAGGCCGGCGATGATGACAGCGACCGTCATGGCCTTGGGCCGGACCCGAAGCAGCGCCCCCTCCCGGACCGCCGCCTCCACCTGATCGCGATCAGGGTTCAGTCCCCGATCCGCCAGGGCGTGCTTGAGGTAGATCAGCATCACCACGCCGAACTCGGCCGACAAGCCGGCCAGGGCGATGAAACCGACGCCGGTCGCCACCGACTGGTGATAGCCCAGCAGGTAGAGCATCCAGATTCCGCCGGTCAGGGCGAAGGGCAAGGTGGCCATGATCAGCAAGGCCTCGTCGAAACGACCGAACGTCAGATACAGCAGAATGAAGATGATCACGAGCGTGACCGGAGCCACGATCTTGAGCCGGTTCGCCGCCCGCTCCAGATATTCGTACTGCCCCGAGTAGGCGATGACGACGCCCTGGCTCAGGCGCACATCCCTGGCCACGGCCTTTTTCAGATCGGCGACGACAGACGCCAGGTCTCGCCCACGGACATCGACATAGACCCAGGTCGAGGGGCGTCCGTTCTCCGACTTCAGCATGGGAGGGCCGTCGGCGATCTCCAGCTTCGCGACCGTGCCCAGGGTGATCTGCTGACCCGACGGCGTCAGGACCGGCAGCGCCCGCAGTTGCTCAAGATCATCCCGTAGTTCGCGCGGATAGCGCACATTGATCGGATAGCGAGCCAGGCCCTCGACGGTCTGGCCGATCGTCTCGCCACCAATGGCGCCGGCCACGATCGACTGGACATCGGCGATGTTCAGCCCGTATCGGCCCGCCGCCTCCCGGTCGATGTCGATATCGACATAGCGCCCCCCGGTCAGCCGCTCGGCCAGGGCCGAGGTGACGCCCGGCACGGTCTGGGCGACCTTGGCCACGTCGGCGCCGATGCGGTCGATCTCGGCAAGGTCAGCCCCGGAGACCTTGACCCCGATCGGGCTCTTGATCCCGGTCGCCAGCATGTCGATGCGGTTGCGGATCGGAGGCACCCAGAGATTGGCCAGGCCTGGCGCGCGCACGACGCGGTCCAGCTCCTCGACCAGTTTCTCCGGCGTCATGCCGGGCCGCCACTGATCGCGCGGCTTGAACTGGATGGTGGTCTCGAACATCTCCAGCGGCGCGGCGTCGGTCGCGGTTTCGGCTCGCCCCGCCTTGCCGAACACGGTGGCGACCTCGGGCACGGAACGGATCATCCGATCCGTCTGCTGCAAAAGCTCGGCGGCCTTGGCGGTCGAAAGTCCCGGCAGGGCCGAGGGCATATAGAGCAGGTCGCCCTCGTCCATCGGCGGCATGAACTCCCCGCCCAGCTGGCTCAGGGGCCAGGCCGTGGTGGCGAAGGCCAGGACGGCTATGGCCAGGGTGGTCCGGGGCCGTTTCAGCACCCAGTCGAGCGGCCGACGATAGAGCCGCGTCAGCCAGCGATTGATCGGATTGCTCTGTTCGGCGGGTATTCGTCCCCGGATCAGATAGCCCATCAGCACGGGAACCAGGGTGACCGACAGAATGGCCGCCGCGGCCATGGCGTAGCTCTTGGTGAAGGCGAGCGGAGCGAACAGCCGCCCCTCCTGCGCCTGGAGCGTAAAGACCGGCACGAAGGACAGGGTGATGATCACGAGGCTGAGGAACAGGGCCGGGCCGACCTCGGCGGCCGCCTCGGTGATGACGGTCCAGCGCGTCTCGCCGGTCAGCTTCTGGTCGGGATGGTCGTGCTCCCATCGCTCGATATGCTTGTGGGCGTTCTCGATCATGACGATCGCCCCGTCGACCATGGCCCCGATGGCGATGGCGATCCCGCCCAGCGACATGATGTTGGCGTTCACCCCCTGGGCGTGCATCAGCAGAAAGGCCGCCAGCACCCCCAGCGGCAGGGTCAGGATGGCGACGAGCGCCGAACGCGCGTGCCACAAGAACAGGCCGCAGACGAGCGCGACGATCATGAACTCCTCGATCAGCTTCTGGCTGAGGTTGGAGACGGCGCGGTCGATCAGTTGCGAGCGGTCGTAGGTCGTGACGACCTCCACGCCCGCCGGCAGGCCGGCCTTCAGGGTCTGGAGCTTGTCGCGCACGGCCTTGATGGTGGCCCGCGCGTTCTCGCCCGAGCGCAGCACCACCACGCCGCCGGCCACCTCGCCCTCGCCGTTCAGTTCGGCGATGCTGCGCCGCATCTCCGGGCCGATCTGGATCGTCGCCACGTCGCCCAGCGTCACGGGCGCGCCGCCGGCCGCGGTGCGGATCGGTATGGCGCGGAAGTCATCCAGATTGGTCAGATAGCCATTGGCCCGGACCATGTATTCGGCCTCGGCCAGTTCCAGCACCGAGCCGCCTGTTTCGGCGTTGGCGCGCTGGACGGCCTCGACCGCCTGCTGGTGCATGACGCCGTAGCCAGCCAGTTTGATCGGGTCCAGAACGACCTGATACTGCCGCACCATGCCGCCGATGGCCGCGACCTCGGCGACCCCCGGCACGGTCTTGAGCTCATAGCGCAGGAACCAGTCCTGCAGGCTGCGAAGCTGCGCCAGATCGTGACGCCCGGTCCGGTCGACCAGGGCGTATTCATAGATCCAGCCAACGCCGGTGGCGTCCGGCCCCAGCGCGGGCCGGGCGCTGTCGGGGAGCCTGGACTGGACCTGGCTGAGGTATTCCAGCACCCGCGACCGGGCCCAGTAGAGGTCGGTTCCGTCCTCGAACAGGACATAGACATAGCTGTCGCCGAAGAAGGAGTAGCCGCGCACCGTCTTGGCGCCCGGCACCGACAACATGGTGGTCGCCAGGGGATAGGTGACCTGGTTCTCGACGATCTGCGGCGCCTGGCCGGGGTAGCTGGTGCGGATGATGACCTGGACATCCGACAGGTCCGGCAGGGCGTCGACCGAGGTGTTCCTGACCGCCCACAGCCCCGCGACCAGCAGGGCCAGCGCCGCCATCAGGACGAAAACCCGCCCCTTGACCGAGGCTCTGATGATGCGGGCGATCATCGGCCCGGCTCCTTCATCGCCATCCCGGCGGCGGGCGACGCCGCCGGGGGCGCGGCGTCGCCGATGGGTCGCGCCGCGACGCCCGACAGGCTGGCCTCGGAATCGATCAGGAACTGCCCCGAGGCGATGACCTGCTCTCCGGCGCGGAGGCCCGCCAGGATTTCCGTCTGGCCGCCGCTCTCACGTCCGATACGGACCTGGGCCGGCTGATAGCGCCCCTCGGGCAGGGCCAGCATGACGATGTCGCGCTGACCCGTGCGGATGACCGCCTCGGACGGCACAAGAAGCGCAGAGGTCGTCGCCCCGCCGAACACGACCCGGCCGAACATGCCCGGCCGCAGACGTCCGCCCCGGTTCGCCAGTTCGATGCGGCCCGTGAGGGTGCGGCTGTCGCCCGACACCTCGGGCAACAGGGCGGTCAGGCGGCCGGTGAAGCGTTCGGACGGGAAGGCCGTCAGGCCTACCTCCACGGATTGTCCGACCCGCAGTTGTCCGGCGAGGACCTCCGGGATGGCGGCGTTGAGCCAGACGGTCGACAGGCCGCTGATCTCGGCCAGGGCGGCGCCCTGCGTCACGCTCATGCCGCGCCGGACCGCCAGGGTGCGAATGGCGCCGGCCGTCGGACTGGCGATGGTGATGGTGTCCCGCGGCCGACCACTGCGTTCGACCGAGGCGATCAGGCCGTCGGACATCCCCAACAGGACCAGCCGGCGCCGCGCCGCCTGGATCAACGCGGCGTCGCCGGTGCGCCGCAGCGCCAGGTATTCCGTCTGCGCCCCGCCCCAGCTGGGAACCAGCAGATCGACCAGGGGCGCGCCGGCGGCGACGACGTCGCCGGGCGCGCGATCATAGACCCGCTGCACGAAGCCGTCGGCCCGCGACTGCACGATCGCCACATCACGCTGATTGTAGTCGATCACGGCCGTGGCGATCAGATCGCCGCCCAGGCTTCCCATGCGCGCCGTCGCAAACCGAACCCCCAGGTTCTGCGTCAGGGCCGGATCAATGCGCACGCCGCCGGAGGCCGCTCCAGCCCCGCCCTCGTCGGCGTATTTGGCGACCAGGGGCATGTCCATGAAGGGCGACTGACCCGGCTTGTCGAACTTCCGGTCCGGATACATGGGATCATAATAGTAGAGGACCTTGCGGCCCCCTGCCCCGTCAGCGGCAGGAGCGCCCGCGCTCCCGGATCGCTGACCGATCACCAGGCCGGTCCCGACGCCGATCCCCACCAGCACCAGAGCGCTCAGGGCGACGCCGAGGCGATTGTAGCTGAGCCCGCTCATCGGTCGCTCCCATAGGTCAGGGTGATTTCGGCGGCGTGACGCATCACCGCCGCCTCCTTGTCCAGCGCGTCCAGCCGGGCGTTGGCCACGGCGGTGAAGGCCTGGACGATTTCGGCGAGCCCGATCCGACCGGCGGCATAGGCGGCGGTCTCCAGATCGGACTGCTGCACGACGGCGGGCAGGACGATGTCGCGCGCCCTGATCCACTGATCGTGGTCCGTGGCGTGCTGAGCCAGATCGCGCTGCAGGTCCGCCTCCAGTTGGCGGCGCGCCCCCTCGCGCGCCGCTCCCACCCTGCGCGCGTCCGCGGACCGTGCGGCGATCAAGGGTTCCTGACGCTGCCCCTGGAACAGCGGCAGACGCACGCTGGCGCCCACCGAAACCATGTCGCCGAAGGCGGGGTCGCGGCGCTGATAGCTGGCCTCGACCGACCAGTCCGGACGTCGTCCGGCCCTTGCCAGGTCGAGTTCGGCCTGGGCCCGCCGATCCTCGGCATCGTAAGCCTTCAGCACAGGCAGGTTTCCAAGCCCCATGCGCAAAGCCGACGAGTCCGGCGCGTCCGACGGCGGCGCGCCGTCCGTGGTGGGCGCCGGGTCGCCCGTCCACCGGGTCAACACGGCGCGCGCAGCCTCCCGTTCCGCAACCAGCCGGCTGCGCCGATCGTCCAGCGCCGCCTTCAACTGGATCGGCGCCAGGGCCATGGCCGGACGATCCGCGCCCGACGCCACCCCGGATGGCGCAGCGTCCCAGAGCGGTTGAAGCGCCGCCAGGACCGCGTCCACGGCGGACAGCTTGCGGTCTGAATAATAGAGATCGATCCAGGCCAGGCCCGCCGCGATCCGCACCTCGCGCAGCGCCGAAGCGTCGTCGGCGACCGCGACGCCGATCGCGGCCTCGGCCAGGCTGCGCTCCGCTCGACGGCGCGCCCGGCTGGGCAACTCCTGCTCTACGCCGACCCGCAGAGCGGTGAAGTCGTCCTCGCCGAACCGGCCCGCCATGGGGCCGGTCACGGGAAAGCCGTCCAGTCCGAACTTGAGGCTGGGATCGGGCAGCCGTCCGGCCGCGACCACGGCGGCGCGGGCCGCATCGACGCCAAGAGCGCTGGCGCGAAGATCAGGGGCGTCAGAGGCCGCCCGCGCCAGGGCGGCCTCGAAGGTCAGGGGCTCGGCTTGGGCCGACATGGCGCCGAAGGACGCCAACAACGCAAGGACCGAAGGCAGGCCAAGCGCGCGCACTACAGCCCCTCCTGGTCAGGGCGATGCGTCGAGGCGGCCGACGCCGCCTCCCCTTTCGTGCGCTCGACGACAGCCGGAGCCCGATGGGCGGAGCGGCCTTCACGTGGGGCCACGCAAACCACACGGCGAAACACGTCATGGGGGGCGGAAGACGGCGGCGAGACTTGGCGAACACAATCAGAAGCGCTGGTGCGTTCTACGGACTGGCAGGCAGCGACGCCTGACAGGCTGGCGACGGCGAGCACAAGCACGGTCGACCTGGCCGACTGGAAACGGGGGAGCATGGATCCTCCTTTGAAACAGCGTGCATCGGCCACGAACGGCGCGACGCATGGGGCATGGCGTTCCATCGGGATGACAAGGGCGCGCCGCTTGGGGCGCCGATCAAACCGATGGGCGGATCAGGCCTGCTGTTGTGGAGGAGAATGAAGCGGAGCGGGCCCGGCCCCTTCACGCGAGACGTTCAAATGGAGAAAGGCGATCGTACCGCGCGAGGCCGGCGGAGGGATCAGGACGAGCGGCGGCATCGGCGCGGCCACAGCAGCGCACCCCATCTTGGCCATGCAGTCCGGCGTCATGTCCTTGCAGCAGTCGCCGGGGTTTTCGGACCTGTCCCCGTCCATATCCATGGCCTCGGCGCAGTCCATCGCCTCGGCGCCGATCCCGACGTTCTGGAACATCTGGATCGGCATGGCGTGCGCCGTCGACTGGCCGAAGAATCCGGCCAGAGCCAAGGCGACCAAAACTGTGCGGATCAGGTTCCACATCACGGCGTCAGGTTACGCGCTCCAAGCGTCGGCAAGTCAAGATGGGCGGCGAAGCCGACCGACCAGGCCCATATCGGCGCCGGTCGGTCGGCTTCGCCATGAAGACGTCCTAGTGGACCATGAAACGCGTTGCGCCATTCATACGGTGGCCGTCGGCGCCCTCCGCAGACCACGTCAGCACGTGATTTCCCTTGCCCAGAGCGGGCAAGGGCGTCGTCACTGTCGTGCCTGCCGCGGCCTGCACGGGGATGGAGACCGGACGACCGCCGTCCGTAGCCACCGTAAGCGACGTCAGCTTCATCGAATGAGGAAAGGTGATGGTGAAGACGGTCGGCGCCGTCGAAGACATCCAGCCATCGGCCGGCGTCGTCTTCACGCCGTCTTGCGACGGAGCCGGCATCGACATGTTCCCATGACCCGCATGGGGATTGGTCGACGAGCTCTGGGCGGCGGCGGCGCCAACGGAAACCATCGTCATTGCGGCGACGGCGAGGGGAAGGATTTTACGCATATGGGTTGTCTTCCTTAGTTCGGGCTTGGTTTCGGAGAGTGGTCCATGCCGGGCATGTCCGGCATGGTCGACATGTCGTGGCCCGGCATATCATGGCCCGGCATGGGCGCAGACTGGGGCTTGGGTTGCGACGGGCTCACGTTCGGGGTCTGGGACGGACGCCGGGGCTCTCGCGGTGGCGCAGCCTGGACGGGTTCAGCCGTTTTCTGAGGGACGTCCTTGGCCTGCCCCGTCGTCTCGGTCGCTGGGGCTGCTTCCGTAACCGGCGCGACGGCCGGGGCGGTTGTGGTCGCGGCCGGCTCGGCGACCGAGATCGCTTCCTTGGGTTGCGACTGTTCGGCCGCCGGCTGACAGGCCGCCAACAGGCCTGTAGCCGCGAGGGCTGCGGCGATTTGAATCTTCATCATCTTCTCCAAAAAACTAGAACCAGGCCCTGACGCCGACCACCACGCGGGTGTCTTCGGCGCTTCGCCCTCGGGCTTCGGCGAAATCGCGCGTGTCGCCAAAGCGCCTGGTCCATTCGACCCCGACATAGGGCGCGAATTCACGGTGGATCTCGTATCTCAGACGGGCGCCGACCTGCAGGGTGGACAGACCTGACCCGATACCCAGCTCCGGAATATCTTCCGCCGACAGGTTCACCTCCGCACGGGGCTGAAGGATCAGCTTCTGGGTGATCCTCTGATCATATTCGACCTCGGCGCGCGCCGTCAGTTCGCCCTTGCTGGACAGGAAGGCTGCGGCGTCGACTTCAAACCAGTAGGGCGCCAGGCCCTGGACCCCGACGACAAGGTCAGTCCGGTCGCCCTCTGGCCGATAGGTCTGCCTCAGGCCCGTCTGAAAGTCGAAATAGGGCGTGAAGGCGCGGCTGTAGAGGGCCTGGAGTTCAGCTTCCTCGAGCTCTCCGCCGAACTCGCCCTCGCCTTCGGATTTCCACCAGAAGCGATTGATATCTCCGCCGCGCCAGCCCTGGGCCTCCCAGGCATAACCCTCTTCGCCATCCACGGATGTCGCTTCTAGTTGGTCGATCATCACGGCGCTGGCGCGAACATCGCCATGTTCGGCAAGAAGCACCCTTCGCGCCGCCGCCATATCTTCAGCGTTGAAAACCTGATCCGCGACATGGGGGGACCCGCTTAGGGCGCCGGGCGGAGGCGGCGCCTGGGGCGGACGTCCAGGATTGTCTGCCCCAGTGGGAACACTGGGCGGCATGGCCATTCCAGCCATGCCGGACATGTCGTGTCCGGCATGAGGGTCCGTCTGTCCTGAGGGCGCGGCGCCCATAGGCATCATGGACATGTCGTGCCCGGCCGGCGTCGTCGGCGAAGGCTGCGCCTGGCCCATGGTGGACATGTCGTGACCGGCGGGAGGGCTCGCCTGCCCGGTTGGAGCCGCGCCCATCGGCATCATGGACATGTCATGCCCAGCCGGCGTCGTCGGCGAAGGCTGCGCCTGGCCCATGGTGGACATGTCGTGACCGGCGGCGCCGTCTCGGGCGGGCACGGTTCCTGGCGGGCAGGCCGGAGCGCGAGATGCGGTCGTCCTGGCGGAATTCGCCGCCGTGGAAGCCGCAGCAGACGAACCCGGCGCGCCGCATTCCGCGGTCGCGGCCGGAGCCTGACGCGTTGTGGGCAGGGTCGCGCCATGACCGGCGTGGGTCTGGGCGAAGGTCGGCGTCGACGCCAGCAACAGCGGAACCAGAGCAACGGACAGCCGGATCATGACCCCGCGCCTTCCATCGGCCGAATGGTGACGACGTTGAACATGCCTGCGTGCATGTGCAGCAGCAGATGGCAGTGGAAAGCCCAGTCCCCGGGGTTGTCGGCCGTAAGATCGAAACTGACCTTGCCGCCCGGCGCGACGTTGACGGTATGCTTCAACGGCTGATGCCCGTCAGGCCCGCCCGTGACGAGCTCGAAGAAGTGGCCGTGCAGGTGGATCGGGTGGGCCATCATGGTGTCGTTCACCAGGGTGACCCGCACACGCTCATTTCGTTCAAACCGGATCGGTTCGACGAGCTCGCTGAATTTGCGGCCGTCGAAGCCCCACATGAACCGCTCCATATTGCCGGTCAGATGGATCTCCATCGAACGGCTGGGCGGGCGCATGTCCTTGTTCGGAGCGAGCGACACAAGGTCAGTGTAAACCAGCACCCGGTGATCGACCTTCTCCAGGCCCTGCGGCCTTTCGCCCAGACGGTTGGCGGGCATGGGCGAAATGGTCTGAACCCCGACGCCCACGGCCATATTGGGCGGCGCATTGTCAGGATCGCGCATATTCATAGCGCCCATGGATCCGTGATCCATTCCAGCCATGGAGGCGCCGGCCTGGGCGCCTGCGGCGCCATGGTCCATCCCGGCCATGGAGCCGTGATCCATTCCGGCCATGGGTGCGGCCCCCATGCCCTCCATGGCCCCCATGCCGTCCATCCCTCCCATGTCGCCCATGCCCATGTCCTTCATGGTCAGGGTAGGGATTTCACGCAGAGGCGGAACCTCAGCCGTCATGCCCATACGCGGGGCCAGGGTCGCGCGGCCCATGCCCGAACGGTCGATGGCCTCCGACACGATGGTGTAGGCGCGGTCCTCAAGCGGGCGGACGATGACGTCATAGGTTTCGGCGACTGAGATCTGGAACTCGTCCGTTTCAACCGGACGCACGTTCTCGCCGTCGGCCTGGACCACGGTCATGGCCAGACCGGGAATGCGGACGTTGAAGATCGACATGGCCGAGGCGTTGATGACGCGCAGACGCACCCGCTCGCCGGGCCGGAACAGGCCGGTCCAGTTCTCCTGCGGGCCGTGACCGTTGATCAGATAGGTGTAGGTCGTGCCGTTGACGTCGAGGATGTCCCGAGGATCCATCCGCATCCCGCCCCACATCCGGCGCTCCGCGAGGCTCATGCCGTCTGAGCCCGAGAGCAACCCGGCCAGCGTCGTCCGATGGCGATTGAAATATCCGGGGCTTTTCTTGAGCTTCTCCAGGATCTGGTGCGGATGCATGAAGCTCCAGTCCGACAGGACCAGGACATGCTCGCGGTCATAGCCGACCGGATCGGCGCCCGCCGGGTCGATGACGATGGGGCCGTAGTGGCCGAGCGCCTCCTGAAGACCCGAGTGGCTATGATACCAGAAGGTCCCGGACTGCCGGACAGGGAACTCATAGACGAAGGTCTCGCGCGGCTTGATCCCGGGGAAGCTGATCCCGGGCACGCCGTCCATCTGGAAGGGCAAGAGGATGCCGTGCCAGTGGATCGAGGTGTCCTCGTCCAGTTGATTGGTCACAGCCAGGCGAACGTTCTGCCCCTCGCGAAGCCGCAGGAGCGGGGCAGGAAGTTGGCCGTTTATCGTGGTCGCCGTGGCCGTCCGACCATTCACGGTGAAGGGCGACTGTCCGACCGTCAGGTCAATATTTGCCCCCGCCAGCGTCGGGTAGTCTGCACGCAAGCCAGGAGAGCCTGTCTGCGCCCAGGCCGGCAGCAAACCCTGCATCCCCAGCAGTCCGCCGCCAGCGACAGCGGCGCGCAGCAGACTTCGACGATCAAACGTCATGGCACAGTCCTCACCGCCGGTTCGTTCCGAGAAGCGAACCTGGCTCTCCAATAGGATACGCACGCGAGACCGCCCTCCCCTCAGAGGTGTCTGGTGCAGCAAGTCCGGAACGCGAACGCGGTTCCAGCGGATCAGTCGGCCAGGCCGGCCCGGAACTGCTGGGACAGCTTCTGGCGCGCCCGGGCGACCCGCATCTCAACGGCCTTGACGGACAGGCCAAGGATTTCGGCGGCCTCTGGATGGCTGCGTTCCTCGATCGCGGTCAGCAGCAGGGGTTCCTTCAACTTGGGCGGCAGGGCGGCGATGGCCGCATGCAGGCGCTGCGCCTGCTCGACGGCTTCGTACCGGTCTTCCGCGCCGACTTCGTCATCCGCCACAGCCAGGGCCTCGGCGGACTGAAGGTCGGCTCCGCCCATGAACAGCCTGCGGATGTTGCGACGGCGGCTCCAGTCCCGGCATTTGTTGATGGCGATCGTCCTCAGCCAGGCTTCAAAGGACCGTTCCGGATCATAGCGGCGGATGGCCAGCCAGGCGGCGGCATAGGCCTCCTGAACGAGATCATAGGTTTCGTCGGCGTCGCCGACATAGCGACGGACAAACCTGTAGAGACCCGCCTTGGTCTCTCCCACGAGCGTTTCAAAGGCCACGACGTCGCCGTGGGCCGCTCTCGTCTGCAGGGGGTGGCGTTCCTGCACGGACGCTATTGAGCGTCGGCGGTGAGCGCCTCGACAACGCTCCGGTCGAAGCGTCGCGCCTGGGCGTCGTTCATCACCGTCCGCATCTCGAAGATGTGGGCGATGGTCGCCTGTTGCAGGTCGCCCATGGCGTCGTGAAAATGGTCGACGGCGGGCTGAACCACCCGGCTGTCGCCATTGCTGACCCTGATCGCCTCGGCCAGCTCGCGATTGGCGGCCTGGACGCGGCCTTCCAGCAGGACGCGCTGTCCAGCGAACCGGGTTTCTATGGCTTCGATCTTTTTGTGCTGCTCAGGCGACAGATCAAGATCATTATGAACGATCTCGTGCAGGGACGGCGGCGTCTGCTTGTTCAGCACCCAGGTGGCGCCGGCCCATGCGCCGACCCCGCTCGCTGCGGCGGCCAGCGCGACCGTCACGACGATGGATTTCCAGGCGATCGCCATCAGCCCGCTTCCAGGCGAACCAGGGGCGACGTCGCCGCCATCGAGAAGATCGCCATCTCCGATGCGGTCGTCTGAGCGAATTTCGCCCCGAGACCGCCGTTGGCGAGTCCGACCACGAGGGCGACAGCGACCGCGGCCACGCGGATCCGCTCGGTCGCCCGCTGGGCCTGGATCGCGCTTACGCGTCTCCAG
Organism: Brevundimonas sp.; assembly: GCF_036405315.1. Lineage (GTDB taxonomy): Bacteria > Pseudomonadota > Alphaproteobacteria > Caulobacterales > Caulobacteraceae > Brevundimonas. The sequence goes on from NZ_DASWXW010000058.1 coordinate 41,097, forward strand.
ACGTCTTCCTCGAGCCGATCGAGCGATACGCCGTCGCCGGGCGCCGCGCGCCTCAGCCAATTTTCTAGATCATCCATGATCGGTGCCTTTCGACGTTCTTATTGAGGATACGCATGACCCGGCGCTCATCCCTCAAGACGGGGGCCGTCGTCTCACTGTGGCGTATTTTGAGGGGCCCAAGCCAGACCGTGCGTAGGGGAATTAGAGCGGGTCTTCGCCGGGAGGGGCGAAAGCATGGTCAGCACGTGCCTGGATACGACCGTCGCCCGTGGGTTCAGATCGGACGGTTCCCTGGAAGCTCGCCCGGCTCCTCGCGCTCTTACTCGCCCGGACCGCCTTCGTATGGGCCTGGAGCGGCCCGGTCGACGCATCATTTGTCGGATCTTCGCCCGACGCAGCCCCACGCCCCGACCCGGCCCGAACCGAGCCGTTTCGTTCACAGTGACCAAGGAGACTTCCTTTGACCTATCGTTCCATGATCATCGCCGTCGCCGCTCTCGCCGCTCCGGCCCTGGTCGCCGCGCCCGCGCTGGCGCAAACGACCACGCAAACGACCGCAGAATCCGAAGTGGTCGCCGTGCTGGACGGCTACCGCGGCGCGCTCGAGGCGCTTAGCGCCTCCCGCTCCGAAACCTTCTTCTGGCCCGACGCCCAGGTCTTCGAACAGGGCAGCGCGGAGGGCTCCATCTCCCAGTACCTGTCCCATCACCTCGCCCCGGAGCTCGAGGAATTCTCCAGCTTCGCCTTCCAGGATCATGTGACCAAGGCGACCGTCGTCGGCGACGTCGCCTATGCGACGGAGACCTATCGGTTTCGGATCGCCTTCAAGACGGCCGGCCGCGCTCCGGTCGAACGCCGCGGCGTCGCCACGAGCGTCCTGAGACAGCGCGATGGCGAATGGCGCATCGTCAGCTACCACTCCTCGACCCGGGCGCCGCGACCCGCCTCCTGATACCCGCCCGGATCGCGCCCCACGCCCTGGCGCGCCCTGTTCCCGGCCCCTTCTTCAGCGCAGGGCCGGGAACAGCCAAGGCCAGTCTGACGTTGATCCATGAGGATCGATTCAGCCGCCGATCGAGACGGCGGCCACGGGCCTGCGAAGGATCCATTTCGAGAGGAACTCGAATGCCTTCTCCTGAAACCACCGAGATCCCGCCCTCCGTCGAAGATACCGATCGTCGGGACTTCATCCATGTCGCGGCTGGAGCCATGGCCGTCGGCGCCGTCGGCATGGCGCTCTGGCCCCTGATCAACTCCATGAACCCGGCGGCCGACACCCTGGCGTTATCCTCGGTCGAGGTCGACTACGGCAAGGTCCAGCTCGGCCAGCAGATCGTGGTCAAATGGCGCGGAAAGCCGGTCTTCATCCGCCACCGCACCCCCAAGGAAATCGCCGAGGCCGTCGCCGACGACGATGCGCCTCTGCGCGACCCTGCGACCGACGCCAGCCGTCACAAGCCCGGCAAGGCCGAATGGCTCATCCTGATCGGCGTCTGCACCCACCTGGGATGTATTCCGACGTTCGGGACGGGCGACTACGGCGGCTGGTTCTGCCCGTGCCACGGCTCCCACTACGACACCGCCGGCCGCATCCGGAAGGGACCCGCGCCCAAGAACCTCTTCCTGCTGGACTACACCTTCCTGAACGAGACACGGGTCAAGTTGGGCTAGGGAACGCCCTCCCCCGCGCTGACGACGCAAGGGGAGGACTTCATCGCTCCGAGGCGCCCGAAGGCGACGCTGGCCGTGTCGAGCGCGATGACGTTACATCATCATGGCGGCGGGCGGCGCAAGCGTTCCCATGATGGCCACAAGGCCCAGAAGGACGACCGCCAGGAGCGTCTCCAGCACCAGGCTGCGCTGCAGGGCGCGGATCGCCGACGGCTTCTGGCTCTCATCCTCCAGGGCGCGATGAAGACAGGGCGTGAGGACGAATCGATTGGAGGCGGCCAGGGCCAGCATGCCGAGGAAGACCGCCAGTTTGGCGCTCAACAGAAGGCCGTAGGGCGTCGTCAGCAACGCGCCCAGCCGGTCCGGACCAACCAGGAACCAGGTGTTCACCAGACCTGTCGCGACCAGAAGCCCGACCGCAAGCGTGCCCATGCCTGCGAAGCCGTGCAAGGCGTCATGCGTCAGCCGGTCCCGTTCCGGATCTCCGTGAGGAATAGTCAGAAACAGGCCCAGCGCCGCGAGCGCGCCCAGCCACATGGCCGCAGCCGCGGCGTGGATGACATCCGCCACGAGGTGAACACCACCCAGGGCGCCCTCGGTAGCGGCGCCATGGCCCGTCCAGGCCAGACTGGCGCAAACCACCAGACCCAGCACCGTCAGGCCGATCCAGCTCGCCCGGCCTGGACGCAGCACAAGAAGCAGGACGCCGGCCAGGGCGGAGACCACCGCTCTCGCCAGGAAGGCGCGGCCGATCTCCATGTCGAAGGCCATGTAGGACAGGGACGCCGCCTTCAGCGCTTCCGTCATTGATCCCGCCATGACGGCTGTCTGCAGAACCAGAGCCGCGAGCGAGGCGATCGCGGTCACGAACGCCGCAGCGAGCAAGGTCTTTCGCGGCCATCTTTCGACGGCCGCGGCGGACAAGGGCATCCTCAGGGCGAAGAACAGGGGCACGCCCAGCAGGAGCATGGCGCCCAGATACTGCGCCAGCCTCAGGAGGACGACCGAGATCTCGAGCACGGCCTAGCGCACGATGAAGGTCGTGGAGCCTGTCATGCGGTGGCCGTCGGGCGAAGCCACACGCCAGTTGACCGTATAGGCGCCGGCCGCCAGGGCGGAGCGCGGAGACCCGCTCAGGGTCTTGCCGTCCTTGGAGACCTGGGCCTGGACCGGAATGACGGTTCCCTGGGCGTTGGCGACGTCAAAGCCGGAAAAGGCCGGCGCCACGCGCTCGCTGAAGGTGAGGCTGATGGTCCGCGGGGCCGCGACGGTGGCGCCGGCCGCCGGGGTGGCGCTGACGAGGCGGGCGTGGGCGTCGGCCTGACCCGCGAACAGGGAAAGCGCGGCGGCCGCGCCGGCCAGGGTTGCGATCTTGAAACGGTTCACGTGTGTCTCCTTGGGGAAGCGCCCCTCTCTCATGAATACGCAAGCGCGCAGCTTTCCCCTCAAGACCGGAAACATCCACACGGGGACCTCCTCGCGAAACGTCGCCTACAGCCTGACCGCCCTGAGACGCAGCGCATTGGCGATGACGCTGACCGAGGACAGCGCCATGGCCAGAGCCGCCAGCGCCGGCGACAGCATCAGGCCGAAGACCGGATAGAGGACCCCGGCCGCCACCGGGATCCCCAGGGTGTTGTAACCGAAGGCGAACAGCAGATTCTGGCGGATGTTGCCCATGACGGCCCTGGACAGATGTCGCGCCCGGACGATGCCCTGGAGGTCGCCGCCCAGCAGAGTGACCCCGGCGCTTTCGATGGCCACGTCAGAACCGGCGCCCATGGCGACGCCGACGTCCGCTGCGGCCAGGGCCGGGGCGTCGTTGACGCCGTCGCCGGCCATCGCCACGACGCGGCCCTCGGACCGAAGCTGCTCCACGACAGAGGCCTTGTCCTGGGGCAGAACCTCGGCGCGGACGTCGTCGATGCCCAGACGGCGGGCGACCGCCTGCGCGGTCGTGCGGTTGTCGCCTGTCATCATCACCAGCCGAAGGCCTGCGGCCTTGAGGTCACGGATGGCGTCCGCAGTCGTGGCCTTCACCGGGTCGGCGATGCCAAGGACGCCGGCGACGCGCCCGTCGACAGCGACGAAGATGGCCGTGGCGCCGTCCTCTCTCAGGGCTTCAGCCTCGGCCTCAAGGGTTGCGACGTCGATGCCAGCCGCCTTGAGATAGTGCGCATTGCCCAGGAACAGTCGACGGCCGTCGACCAGGCCGGTGACGCCGCGCCCCACCGGACTATCGAACTCACTGGCTTCCGAGAGCGTCAGGTTACGATCCGCCGCTGCACGCAAGATAGCGTCAGCGAGGGGATGCTCGCTGCCCCGCTCCAGACTGGCCGACAGGCGAAGAAGCTCACCCTCGTCGAATCCGTCCGCCGGAAGGATCGCCGTGACCGACGGCCGCCCTTCGGTCAGGGTGCCGGTCTTGTCGAGCACCAGGGTGTCCACCTTCTCGAACCGCTCCAGCGCCTCGGCGTTCTTGATCAGGACGCCGGCGCGCGCCCCGCGCCCCACCCCCACCATGATCGAGATCGGCGTGGCCAGACCGAGCGCGCAGGGACAGGCGATGATGAGGACCGACACCGCCGCGACCAGGGCGTAGGACAGGCGCGGGTCTGGCCCGACCAGACCCCAGACAACAGCGGCGACGACGGCGATGCCGACCACGGCCGGCACGAACCAGCCAGAGACCAGATCGGCCAGGCGCTGGATGGGCGCGCGGCTGCGCTGGGCCTGGGCCACCATCTGGACGATCTGGGCCAGAAGGGTGTCGGCGCCGACCTTGTCCGCACGCATGAGGAAGGAGCCGGTCTTGTTCAATGAGCCCGCGATGACCCTGGCCCCGGCCTCCTTGGTGACCGGCATGGATTCCCCGGTCACGAGGGACTCGTCGATAGCCACGCGCCCTTCGAGGATCTCGCCGTCAACCGGGACCTTTTCACCGGGCCGGACGCGCAGCCGGTCGCCGACGGCCACGAGATCAAGCGTCACATCCTCGTCGGCGCCGTCCTCGCGCACGCGCCGGGCCGTCTTGGGCGTCAGGTCGAGCAGGGCCCGGATCGCGCCCGAGGTCTGCTCGCGCGCTCGCAGTTCCAGAACCTGGCCGACCAGGACCAGCACCGTGATCACCGCCGCCGCTTCGAAATAGACGGGCGCGCTGCCGTCCATGCGCAGCATGGCCGAGGGAAACAGCCCCGGCGCCAGCACGGCGACGACGCTGTAGATCCAGGCCGCCCCGACGCCGAGGGCGATCAGGGTGAACATGTTGAGGCTTCGATTGAGGACAGACTTCCATCCCCGTTCGAAGAAAGGCCAGCCGGCCCACAGGACCACCGGCGTCGCCAGAGCGATCTGGATCCAGTTCGACGTCTGGCCGGGGATCCGATCGGCCAGTCCCGTGAGATGCCCGCCCATCTCGAGGGCTACGACCGGCAAAGTCAGAATGGCGCCGATCCAGAGACGACGGGTAAAGTCGATCAGCTCGTGATTGGGCGCAGCCTCGGCAGTGACCGTCTCGGGCTCCAGCGCCATGCCGCAGATCGGACAGTTACCTGGCCCCTCCTGACGCACCTGCGGATGCATCGGACAGGTGTAGATCGTCCCTGGCGACGCCGGAGCCGCCTTCAACGCCTTGCCCAGGTATTGGGCCGGGTCCGCGATGAACTTCGTGCGACAGCCCGCCGAGCAAAAGACGTAGTCGTGTCCCTCGTGCTCTGCGCGATGCTGGGCGGCGGCGGCATCCACGGCCATGCCGCAGACCGGATCGATCGCCTTTCCATCTTCATGCGAAATACCGTCGTGAGCATGGCTCTGGTGAGGGTCGTGGGCCGTCGGCATGGCGTCACTCCTGTCAGCTTCCGTCCAGCCGCGTCTCTTGAAGGCTATGGTTCGGGACGCGTCGGAAGCGTATGCTGGACTGCCCATCAAGACCGATGATGCAGACGGAAACAAGCCCAAGCTGCTGAACTGATCAGGCGCTGAAGGTCAGGCGCCGCATCACGGGAGTCCCAGCGTGAATATCGGCCAAGCCTCCCGCGCCACGGGCGTGTCCGCCAAGATGATCCGCTACTACGAATCCACGGGGCTGATCCGGCCGGCGGAACGCACCGGCGGCAACTATCGCGCCTTCGGCGATCGCGACATCAACGAGCTCCGGTTCATCCGCCGCGCCCGCACGCTCGGCTTCTCGATTGAGGAGATCGTCATACTGCTCTCCCTGTGGCGCGACCGGACGCGGCCCAGCCGGGAGGTCAGGGCCGTCGCCGAGCAACGCATCGCCGACCTTCATGCCCGCATCGCCGAAATGCAGGCCATGGCCGACACCCTGGAGACCCTGGCGCGTTGTTGCACAGGCGACGACAGGCCTGATTGCCCCATCCTCGCGGACCTGGCTGCGGCGCGTCAATGAAGCGGACGGTGGACGCAGCCCGCCCCTCCTCCGAGCCTCAGGCTGATCGCTTCAACACCGACCAGAGGAAGGGCTGCACCCTGCCGCTCGGCGTGACATGGTCATCCTGCCAGCTATCGAGCAGTTCGAAATGGTCCGAAAACTCCGCAGCGAGAGCGCGCGCATCGTAGCGTCGAACAGGCAGGCCGCTGCATCGCTCGGGACCGGTCAGGGCGAACGTCGCGAAAATCGCCAGCGAGCCCTCGCGCGTGCCCAGGCGCAAGGCTGTCTTGTACCCTGCCCTCTGCTCGGGCTCGGTCATGAAGTGAAACACCGCCCGATCATGCCAGATCTGGAAGGAACGGGACGGCGTCCACGCCGAAATATCGACCGCGAGCCAGTTCACGCCGTGCGCCCGTTCGCCCAACCTCTGCTGCGAGACAGCCAGTGCTTCGGACGCGATATCGACAACCGTAAGGTCGGACCATCCGCGATCCAAAAGTTGGTCCACCAGCCGAGAGGCGCCGCCTCCGACATCGACGAAAGATCGGGCGCCAGACACACCCGCACGCGCCAACGCCTCAAGAGATGCGCTGGGCTCGGCTTCATACCAACTCACGGCGTCGGCGCCGGTCTCGCGATAGACCTTGCGCCAATGGCCTTCGCCCGCATCGCTCCCGGTCATTTGCAAACCCCGTGACTATGAATCCTGGGCTCAGAGATCGTGGCGGACGAGCCGATTTCAACGTCATCGATGAGGAACAGGCCCGTGGCCGGCCCCATCCCGGTCGCCGCCCGCACCGGTTTCGATCTGGACGGTGGCGTGTTCGATGCCGTGGACGTCATTCATCTGCCCCAGCACCGCGCGGCGCACCGGTTCTGGCGCCTCGCCCGGCGCGAGCACCAGATGGACCGAGCCGTTCACATCGTCGCTGCTCACGCCCCAAAGGTGCAGGTCGTGGACCTCCGCCACGCCAGGGACCGCGGCGATCGTCGCTCGCACCGCCTCCAGCGACAGGCCCTTGGGCACGCCTTCAAGCAGGATATGGGTGGTGTTCTTCAACAGCATCCAGGTCCGCGGCAAGACCCAGAGGCCTATGCCGATCGCGACGACCGGATCGATCCATGTCCAGCCCGTCAGCATGATGAGAAGGGCGCCCCCGATCACCCCCACCGAACCCAGCATGTCGGCCCAGACCTCGAGATAGGCCCCCTTCACGTTCAGGCTGGCGCTCGCTCCCGAGGCCAGCAGTCGCATCGACACCAGGTTCACGACCAGGCCCAGAGAGGCCACGACCAACATCCCGACAGAACCGACGGGTTCGGGCGCAACCAGGCGCAGCACCCCTTCATAGAGGACGTAGCCCGCCACCAGAAACAACAGGACGGCGTTGAAGGCGGCGGCGAGAATTTCGAACCGGCGATAGCCGAATGTCCGCACGGCGTCGGCCGGCCGCTCTCCGATCTTGATCGCCGCCAGCGCGATCGCCAAGGCGGCGACATCGGTAAACATATGGGCCGCGTCCGACAGCAGGGCCAGGCTCTTGAACACCACCGCCCCGACGACCTCAGCGATCAGGAAGGCAGACGTCAGGGCGAGCGCCCACGTCAGGCGTCTGCTGCTGGCCCCCGCGCCATGAGCATGTCCTTCAGCCATGATGGTCTGCTCCTCGTCGGCGCCGATCGGCCCCCGTGTTGATCATTGGCGAACCTGCATCGCCTCGCAACATTCATGATCGGCCAGGGTTCTGTTCTCATAGGCCCGCCGAACATCATGTCCGGTCGGCTCCGGAACGGGTCCGTGGAGCGCTAGCGCGGGATGATCGGGATGCATCAAGGATCCTGCCAGCTGAGGCGTGATCTGGATCAAGGCGACAACGCCTCCCCCAGGGCAGGCTTGCGGATCAGGTTCGACAGCCTGCGACTGCCGGCGCAGGCTGTCCCTACAGGAGAACAGCCATGACCTATCGTGACATCATCGTGGATGCGACGCCGAGGTCCGATCTCGTCCAGACGCTGGAACATGCGCGCGATCTGGCGGCGAGGTTCGACGCCCGGCTGACGGCGGTGTGTTTCGCCTGGCCCCGGACATCGGCGCTCAGGACGGCGGTGACGAGTTCGCCCCTGTCAGTCCTGGAGGACACGCGAAGAATGGACGCCGCCCTCGCCAGCGCCCACGACGCCTTTCTTCGGGTGTTCGGCGCCGGCTCGAAAGCCGCCGCATGGCTTTCCGGCATGGCGGAGCCCGCCCCCCTGTTGGGCCATCACCTGCTCACCGCGGACCTGCTCGTCACCTCGTCGCCGCCGCCGACCGACTGTCTTCTGGCCGCTCCCGGCGAGCTTGCCATCCACGGCGGCGGTCCCGTCCTGCGTCTTGGACAGGCAGACGCTAGCGGCGGCTTCAGCAATGCCGTCATCGGCTGGAAAGACGCGCCTCAGGCCAGACGCGCCCTGCATGACGCCCTGCCTCTGCTCAAGCGCGCACAAACCGTGACCGTGGTCGGGGTCGGCGACGAGGTCGATCCGGATCGACTTGGAAACGTCGCCGCTCATCTCAAACGGCACGCTGTGACAGCCGCCGTCCGTCATGTCCCGGCGACATCGGGCGCCACGGGCGCGCAAGACCTTCTCGCCGAAGCCCGCCGTCTCCATGCCGACCTCATCGTCACGGGGGCTTTCGGTCGCGGGACGCTGGCGCAACGCCTCTGGGGCGGCATGACCAGCGGCCTGCAGAACGACCCCGACCTGTCCTGGCTCATGTCGCACTAGAACAGCCCCTCGCATGGGGCTTCGCTCATCGCCAACCCCGCCCTTGTTCGCCGTCTTCAAGGAAGGAATGACCGTCCGAAGCCGGGGCGAAACGGCCCTATGGGCGGCCTGTCGACTTCCGCCATGCAGCGGCTTCGGCATCCAGCGCCGCGACGAAAGCCGCCTTGGCCTCCTGATAGGTTGCGCTCCCGCCGGACAGGATCCGGGCCTTCAATTCCGAATAGGCCGCCGCCCGATCCGGAAAAGCCAGGAGGTAGTCACGAAAGGCCAGGTGGCGAGCGATCTGGGGCGAACCGATCTCGTACACATGGAGATGATGGGTGCGCGCGCCATCCGCGGCGCTCTTGCGAAAATACCTCCGGCCCTCGATCCCGAAGGCTCCCATGCTCTCGTACCCGATCGCTTCGAGGCGGCGGGAAGACCGATCGAACGCCCCCAGGCTGGACGTCTCCCCCAGCATGTCGATGATAGGCTTCGCCAGGATCCCCGGTACGGCCGTGCTTCCGATGTGGTGGAGCCCGATATCGGCCGGAGCGACAGCGGCCGCCAGCACCCGCGCCTCGTCCCTGAAGTTCTGCATCCAGCTCGGATCATGGGGAAGGACCAGGGTCGCCATTCTGTCCGCGTCGCACCTCCGTAAGGAGCAGGAGCCTACCTGATCGGCATGCTCAGGTTCTGGCGTTTTCCTCACAGGCCCAGCCCCGCCTCCCTTGAGGCTGACCGGGGGCGACGGAGATCGACAACGGGCCGTGAAAACACATCAATTCCCGCGAACCTGCCGCAATCCGGACTCTATAACACGTTGTCATGCCGATCCGCCGGGCCTAACTAGCGGAACAATGACCTGGTCAATGGCGAGTCTGGCACGACTTTTCGCGGCGCTGACGCTGGTCATCGCCGCCTTTGTCGTGGTCCCTGTCTCGGACGCCGCCGCCTGCGCGCCGGAACCCGTCGCCGCGCATCAGGCTTTCGATCATGACCCTGCCGCCGGCGACCATAACGGTCCCGGAGGAGAGCATGGCCTTTGCGCCCACGGCCATTGCCATCACACCGCCTCCGAACGCCACGCCACATCTGAATTCGGTCTCGCCGAAGCCTTCGTCCAGACGCGCCACGGCCGTCCCCAGGACGACGGCGTAGCCTCGTTCGCCGCCAATGGACTGATGCGGCCTCCCAGAAGCTGAGCAGAGGTTTGCGCCATCGCGCGCCCTTCTGTTCATCACTTCTGGAAATGAAACATGTACTCGACAATTCGTCGTCGGCCGCGCCTTGCGGTCGGCTGCGCCCTCGCCGTTCTGGCGACTATGGCGGCCGGCCCGGCATGGGCCGACCCTGCCCCCTCCTACGCGGAACTGCTCGCCCGACTGGACCAGACACCCGCTTCGGCTGAAGCCAATGCGCTTGTCGACGCCGCTGAAGCACGTGTCCGGCAAGCCCGCGTCCGTCCCAACCCCAACCTGTCCCTGACCGCCGAGAACGTCGGCGGAACTGGACCCTATAGCGGCTTTGGCGGCGGCGACCTCAGCCTGTCCGTCAGCCAGGATCTCGAACTCTGGGGTCGTCGTCCGGCGCGCGTGAACGTGGCCCGCGCCGAGGCGGGAACCGCGGGCCTGCGTCGCGATCTCGCCCTCGTGGATACGGCGGGCCGACTGGCCCTGACCTATGCCGAAGCCGAAGCGGCGCAGCGCCGGGCGCAACTGGCCGAAGAAGGCCTGGCCCTCGCCCTGGCCGACGCTCGCGCCGCCCTGGCTCTCGTCGAGGAAGGCCGGGAACCCCTGCTGCGCGGCATCCAGGCTGAAAGCGAGGCCGCCTCGGCCCGCGCAGGCCTGGACGAGGCCAAGGCCGAACAGGCCGCCGCTTTTGCGCGCCTCTCCGCCGTGGCCATGCTGTCGACGTCCCCGACCTCCATCGGAACAAGCCTGCTGGACGCCGGCGCCGGCCCAGGAGTCGTCCAGAGCGACAACGTACCGACAGTGCGCGTGGCGGAAGCGGAAAGAACGGCGGCCGAACGCCGTATTGATGTCGAGCGCATCCGCGCGCGTCCCGATGTCACGGCCAGCGTCGGCGTGACCCGGTTCGGCATCGAGGATGAGACCGCCCTCACCGTCGGCCTCAGCCTGCCCCTGCCCCTCTTCGACCGGAACCGCGGAAACATCGACGCCGCGCGCGCCGAATTCCGCGCCGCCGAAGCCCGCGTGGCCCAGGCCCGGCAGGACGCCGGCGCCGACCGGGCGGCGGCGGTCGCCCGACTGGCGGCGTCCGGAAGCCGGGTTTCCGCAGCCGACGCCGGGGTGACCTCCACCGAGGAGGCCTATCGCCTGTCGCGTATCGGAGCCGAAGCCGGCCGCATCTCGCAACTGGAGCTGCGCGTCTCGCGCGCCGCCCTGATCAACGCCCGCACCGCCGCCGTTGACGCCCGCCTCGCGCGCGTTCGCGCCGAAATCGATCTGGCGCGCCTCGACGGCCGCGCCCCGTTCCAAGGAAACCCGTGATGCGCCCAGTCACATCGAACAAGACCCTCCTGATCGGAGGGGTCGCCGCCCTCGTCCTCCTGGGCGGCGGCGGTCTCTATCTGGCGCTCCAGAAGCCGGACGCGACGCCCGTTGCGGCGCAAGGCGAAACCGAGCCTGCCGAAGAAGGCGAAGCCCCTGAAGGCGTGGTCGAACTGACCGCTGAACAGCAAAAGGCGGCCGGCATCGCCGTCGTCGCCGTTTCGCGCGGCGGCGGCGGCGAGACGCGGCTTTCCGGCCGGGTCGAAGCCATGGTCGACGCCCGCGCGGCCGTCGGCGCCGTGGTCGGCGGCACGGTCGAGCGGGTGCTGGTCGCGCCGGGCCAGTCGGTTCGCGCCGGACAGGCCCTGGTCAGCCTCGTCAGCGGTGAAGGCGCCGCTCTCAGGGCCGACATCGACGCCGCGGCGGCCGCGGCGACCGCGGCCAGCCAGGCCCACCAACGCAATCGAAACCTCGCGGATCAGGGCGTCGTCGCCCGCCAGGAAGTCGAGGCCTCGCAGGCTCAAGCCGCCAGCGCCGAGGCCATGGCGCGCGCAGCCCGCGCGCGGGCCGCTGCGGCGGGCTCGCCGAGCGCCTCGGGGCGAATGAGCATCGTCAGCCCCATCTCCGGCGTGGTCACGAACGTGCAGGTTGGACCGGGCGGCTTCGTACCCCAGGGCGGGGTGGTCGCTGAAGTGACCAATCCGGCGCGGATGGAGATGGTCTTCAACGCGCCGCCGCATCTGGCGGCCCTGGTTCGCGCGGGCTCTCATATCCGGGTCTCCGGACCGCAGGGCGAGTTCGACGCCCTGGTCACCGGCGTCGCTGCGGACGCAGGTCTTCAGAACAGCGGCGCGGCCGTCATCCGCGCCCGCCCCCAGGGCGCAAGCCTGCCGCCCGCCGGATCGGCGGTCACCGGATCCGTGGTCACCGAAAGTCAGGGCGCCGGTCTCACCGTGCCGTCCGAAGCGGTCCAGACTGTGGAGGGGGCGACTGTGGTCTTCGTCCAGACGGACGGCGGCTTCCGCGCCCAGCCCGTCCTGACCGGACGGCAGGCCGGCGGCGGCACTGAAATCCTGCGCGGCCTGACCGGAACCGAGCGCGTCGCCTCCACCAACGCCTTCCTGCTCAAGGCCGAGTTGGCCAAGGGCGAAGCCGAGCACGGCCACTAGGAGGGCGACCATGTTTAAATCCCTCATCGAGGCGTCCGTACGCTTCCGCTGGTTCATCGTCCTCGCCACCGCTCTGGTGGCCGCCTGGGGGCTGGTCCAGCTGACCAGACTGCCGATCGACGCCGTGCCGGACATCACCAACCGGCAGGTGCAGATCAACACCGTGGCCCCCGCCCTGGCGCCCGAACAGATGGAGCGTCAGGTCACCTATCCCCTGGAGACCGCCATGGCGGGTATTCCAGGGCTCGAGAACACGCGCTCCCTGACCCGGAACGGCTTCAGCCAGGTCACGGTCATCTTCAGCGACGCCACGGACATCTACTTCGCCCGCCAGCAGGTGGCCGAACGGATGGCCCAGGCCCGCGAGAAGCTGCCCGCGGGCGTCGAGCCCGTCCTGGCTCCGATCACCACGGGTCTGGGCGAGGTTCTGATGTGGACCGTCGACTTCAAGCCGTTCGACGCCGGGACCGCGCGGGTCGGCCGACCGGGTTGGCAGCCCGACGGCGCCTATCTGACGCCGGACGGCGAGCGCCTGACCACGCCCCAGGCCCGCGCCACCTATCTGCGCACGGTGCAGGACTGGATCATCGCCCCACGCATGCGCACCGCGCGCGGCCTTGCGGGCGTCGACGTCAACGGCGGCTATGTGAAGGAATACGCCGTTCGCCCCGACCCGGCGCGCCTGGCCGCCTACGGCCTCAGCCTGGCTGACCTGATCCAGGCCCTGGACCGGGCCAACACCCAGGCGGGCGCGGGTTATGTGCAGCGGGCGGGCGAGGCCTTGACCGTCCGCACCGATGCTCTCGCCCAGACGATCGAAGACCTGGCCCAGGCGCCGGTCGTCAATCGCAATGGTCTGGTGGTTCGCGTCGCCGACGTGGCCGCGGTCGAGATCGGCCAGGCGCCGCGCCTCGGCGGGGCCAGCCGCGACGGCCATGAAGCGGTCATCGGCACGGCCCTGATGCTGGCCGGAGAGAACAGCCGCACCGTGGCCCAGGCGGCCGCCGATCGGCTGAAGGAGGTCGGCGCCAGCCTGCCGCCCGACGTTGTCGCCGAGCCGGTGCTGAACCGCAGCGCCCTGGTCAACTCCACCATCAAGACAGTGGCCAAGAACCTGACCGAGGGGGCCCTGCTGGTCATCGTCGTGCTGTTCCTGCTTCTGGGCAACATCCGCGCCGCGACCATCACGGCCCTGATGATCCCGATCAGTTTCCTGTTCGCGGTCATCGGCATGAACCGCTTCGGCATCAGCGGAAATCTGATGAGCCTGGGCGCGCTGGACTTCGGCCTCCTGGTCGACGGCGCGGTGGTGGTGGTCGAAAACACCCTGCTGATGCTGAGCCAGCGGCGGGCGGAAGCCGGCCGGACGCTCACGCGTCACGAGCGTCTGGGCGTCGCCGCCGCCGCGGCTCGTCAGATGGTCAAGCCGGCCGCCTTCGGCCAGCTGATCATCCTTCTGGTCTTCACGCCCCTGCTCATGCTCGAGGGGGTCGAAGGCAAGACCTTCATCCCCATGGGGGCGACGGTGATGCTGGCCCTGGTCGGCGCCTTCATCTTCTCCTTCACCTTCGTGCCGGCCATGACGGCCCTGCTGGTGCGCGAACCCAAGACCGTCCACCTCGACGAGAACGGAGAGGCGCAGGAACATGAGACCTTCCTGCTGCGCCATGCGCGCCGCTGGATCGAGCCAGCCATCCGTGCTGCGGTCGCCCGGCCCAGAACGGTGCTGGCCTCTGTCATCGGCGCCCTGCTGGTCGGCGGTCTAGTCTTCTCGATCCTGGGCCGGGAGTTCATCCCGACCCTGGACGAAGGCGACATCGCCATGCAGGCGCTGCGCGTGCCCTCGGCCTCCCTGGAGCAATCGCTCGCCATGCAGATGGCGCTGGAACGCGCCATCAAGGCTCAACCCGAAGTGAAGACCATGTTCTCGCGGACCGGCACCGCCGAGGCGGCGGTGGACCCCATGCCGCCCAACATTTCCGACGCGGTCATCGTGCTGAAGGACCGCAAGGAATGGCCCGACCCCAAGCTGGCCAAGGAAGATCTGATCGCGCGTATCGAGAAGGTTGCTTCGACGCAGCTAGGCAACAGCTTCGAGTTCAGCCAGCCGATCGAGCTGCGGTTCAACGAACTGATCTCGGGCGTTCGAACCGATCTGGCCGTCATGGTCTACGGCGACGACTTCGCCCAGCTTCAGAAGACGGCGGACCAGGTGGCCGGCGCCCTGCGCAACACCCCCGGCGCCGCTGACGTCCGTGTCGAGCAGGCTTCAGGCCTGCCGACCCTGACGATCAGCGTCGACCGTTTCGCCGCCGCCAACTACGGCCTCTCGGCGGCGGATGTGTCCGAAGCCGTCTCGGCCGCCATCGGCGGCGCCGAGGCGGGGCAGATCTTCGAAGGGGATCGCCGGTTCGACGTGGTGGTGCGCCTCGACGACGCCGAACGCAACGATCCGGCCGCCCTGGCCGCCCTTCCGGTCACCACGGCGACGGGCGTGACGGTGCCCCTCTCCTCGGTCGCCCGGATCCAGGTGGCGGAGGGCCAGAACCAGATCAGCCGCAACGACGGCAGCCGGCGCATGGTGGTCCAGGCCAATGTGCGCGGCCGCGATCTGGGCGGCTTCGTCGCCGACGCCCAGGCGAAGGTCCAGCAACAGGTCAAGTTGCCGACAGGCTATTCCCTGACCTGGGGCGGGCAGTTCGAAAACCTGAAGCGAGCCGAGCAGCGACTGGGCCTGGTGGTCCCCGTGGTCTTTATCCTGATCGGCATCCTGCTGTTCATGGCCCTGGGGTCGTTCGCCGAGGCTGGCCTGGTCTTCGCCTGCGTGCCCCTGGCCCTGGTGGGCGGAGCCCTGGCCCTCTTGCTCAGGGGCATGCCCTTCTCGGTCTCGGCGGCGGTCGGCTTCATCGCCGTATCCGGGGTCGCGACCCTGAACGGCCTGGTGCTGATGCAGGCGATCCGCGAACGGCTGACCGCCGGACAATCGCCGCGCGACGCCGCCCTTCTGGGCGCCTTCAGCCGCCTCCGCGCAGTCCTGACCACGGCCCTGGTCGCCATCGTCGGCTTCAGTCCCATGGCGCTTGCGCATGGGGCCGGCGCCGAGGTGCAGAAGCCTCTGGCCACCGTGGTCATCGGCGGCCTGCTCACCGCAACGGCTCTGACGCTGCTTGTCCTGCCGACCTTCGCCGCCAAGGCCGTCAAGCATCGCAAGGCGGAGGGGATCGAAGACTGATGGACGGGGGCCACGACGCAGAGGCCGTGCCGCGCCACCCTCTGCAAGCGATGTCGCCCCTCGACCTCGCCCCCTTCGTGAGCCTCGGGGTCGGCGGCCTGTTCGCCGACCCCGCCCCCCCAAGGGGCGGATCTGACATCCTCCGGGCCGCCAGGAGCGGCCTCGGTGAAGGAGAAAAACAATGAATGCGACCGACCCGGGTCCAGACGTCGCCGCCGCGTCGGCGGTCGACCTTCAGTCGATCCAGCACTGGCGCAAGCTCTTCACTCTTGCGGGGCTTTTCACGCTTCTGGCGTGGACCCCGCTGGTGAAGGCCCAACCTGTGCTTGAGCACCCGGTCGAGCTCCTCGGCCCTATCGCCATCCTCCTCGCGGCCCTGTCCCTCCTGACGGGTGTCGCAGTCAGACTCGCCGCCGCGGAAGACGATGCCGCTCGCGCCGCCTCGACCCTGCGTCTCCTGCCCGTTTCTCCCAGGTCCTTGAAGCTGGAGTTCCGCCATGTCTGACACCGTCCGGCTGGACATCCCCGTCCTGCTCCCGGAAGCGCCAGACGCGTCCGACGCCTGCATCCAGCGGCTCATCTCCAGGTTGAGCGGCGCGCCGGGCCTGTCCCAGGTCCACGTCACAGGGACGGACGGCGCGGCCCAGCTATGCATCCACTATGACGCCGCCCTGCTTTCGCCCGCTGACGTCCGGCGCAAGGCCGTTCAGGCCGGCGCGGAGATCAGCCGGCGCTTCGGCCACCTTGTCGGTTGGGTGGAAGGCGTTCGTCACGCCCGTCACGCCCGCACCCTCGAGGCCGCCATGGCCGAAGAACCCGGCGTCCTGGAGGCCGCCCTGGACGCATCCGGCGCCGTCCGCCTCGAATTCGACCAGGCCAAGACCAGCCAGGACCTCCTTCGTCAGCGTCTTGCGGCCCACGGACTCAGCTTCTCGCCCGCCCCCCTGCCCGCGAGGCCGGAACCGACCGCGACGGGCGAGAAAGGCCATGATCATGATCACGGCGAGGATCAGACCCATGGAGAGGGCGACGGCCACGCCGGTCACGCCCATGGCGGCCTGTTCGGCCCGAACACCGAACTGATCTTCGCCCTCGCCGCCGGCGGCGCGCTCGGCGTCGGCTTTGCGCTGGAAAAACTGGCGCCCGGCCTTGCCGGCTGGATTCCGCTCGCGCTCTTCCTCTGCGCCTATGGCCTCGGCGGCTTCTTCACCGTCCGGGAAGCCGTCGAGAACCTGAAACGGCGCCGCTTCGAGATCGACACGCTCATGCTTGTGGCGGCGGCGGGCGCCGCCGCGCTCGGCGCCTGGGCCGAAGGCGCCCTGCTCCTCTTCCTGTTCAGCCTGGGCCATGCACTGGAGCATTACGCCATGGGTCGAGCCAAGCGGGCCATCGAGGCCCTGGCCGAGCTGGCTCCGCGCACCGCGCATGTTCGTCGCGGCGACCAGATCCTGGAGACCCCCGTCGAGCGTCTCGAGATTGGCGACGTGGTGGTGGTTCGTCCCAACGAACGACTGCCCGCCGACGGCTTTGTCGTCTCGGGAACGACCAGCATCAACCAGGCCCCGGTGACTGGCGAGAGCATGCCAGTCGACAAGCAGCCTGTATCCGATCCTGCCCAGGCCCGGACCAGGCCCGCCTCTATCGCTTCGACCTCCGCTGTCTTCGCCGGCACGATCAACGGCGCCGGCGCCATCGAGATCGAGACCACCCGCAAGTCCAGCGACACCACCCTGGCCAAGGTGGTGCGAATGGTGAGCGAGGCTGAAACCCAGAAATCTCCGACCCAGCGCTTCACCGACCGCTTCGAGCGCGTCTTCGTGCCTCTGGTCCTGGCCCTGGCCTTCGTCCTGCTCTTCGCCTGGGTGGTCGTCGATGAACCCTTCCGTGACAGCTTCTACCGCGCCATGGCGGTGCTGGTCGCCGCCAGCCCCTGCGCCCTGGCCATCGCCACCCCCAGCGCCGTCCTCTCCGGTGTCGCACGCGCGGCGCGCGCCGGCGTGCTCATCAAGGGCGGCGCGCCTCTGGAAAACCTCGGAGCCATTGAGGCCATCGCCTTCGACAAGACCGGCACCCTGACGGAAGGCCGCCCTCGCATTACAGACATCATCCCGCTCGAAGGCGTGGAAGAACGCGAACTGCTTGCCGTCGCCGTCGCTGTCGAACGCCTCAGCGATCATCCGCTCGCGGAAGCGATTGCGCGTGATGGCGCTCAACGCCTCGGCGACGCCTCGACACGCACGGCGTCAAGTCTGCGCAGCCTCACCGGCAAGGGCGTAGCCGCGGAGTTGGACGGCGAAACCGTCTACATCGGCAAGCCTGAAATGTTCGGCGCGGACGGCGTTGCGGCCCTCGGCCAGTCGGCAACCCAGGCCGTCGATCAGTTGCGCGCCCAAGGCCGCACCCTGATGGTCGTGCGACAAGGCGCACGTGATCTCGGCGTCATCGGCCTGCTCGACACGCCGAGACCAGCCGCCCGCGACGCTCTTGACAGGCTGCGGGCGCTGGGCGTGAGGCGGATGATCATGCTCTCCGGCGATCACCAGAAGGCCGCAGAAGCCATCGCCGGCCAGATGGGGCTGACCGAGGCCTGGGGCGACCTGATGCCGGACGACAAGGTCGAGGCGGTCAAGCGTCTGCGGGCCGACGCCAAGGTCGCCATGGTCGGCGACGGGGTCAATGATGCACCGGCCATGGCCACGGCGACGGTGGGCGTCGCCATGGGCGCCGCCGGATCGGACGTCGCGCTCGAGACGGCCGATGTGGCCCTCATGGGCGATGACCTGTCCAACCTCCCCTTCACTGTCGGCCTCAGCCGCAGGACCCGGGCCGTCATTCGACAGAACCTCTTCGTCAGCCTGGGCGTCGTCGCCTTCCTCGTGCCGGCGACCATCCTCGGACTGGGCATAGGACCAGCCGTCGCCCTGCATGAGGGTTCCACCCTGCTGGTCGTCTTCAACGCGCTGCGCCTGCTCGCCTATCGCGATCGCGGCGGAGCGGCCTGACGGCCGATATCAGGAGCGCAATCGATGAAACGCTTGAGCTGGCTCACCCTCGTCGCGGCCCTTCTGGGCGCGGCCGCCTTCGGCTTCGGCATGGTCTCCCGACAGGCTCCGCCCCGTCCCGATCGTCCCGTGGCGTCGACGCCCCAGCCCATCGACGAGCATGCCGGGCACGACGACATCCCCGGAGACGCCCTTTCCACCCGCGCCTTCAAGGAGGCCAACGAACGCCTGCATCAATCGATGAACATCCCCTGGAGCGGCGATCCCGATATCGACTTCATGCGGGTGATGATCGCGCAGCATCAAGGCGCTATCGCCCTGGCGCGGATAGAGGTGGAAAAGGGCTCGGACGCGGACGCCAGGGGCGTCGCGGAGGAACTGATCCGGACGCGTGAATCCGAAATCGTGCGCATGCGTCTCTGGATGGCGCGCCGTGAAACGGCAAGCACGACATCCCCAGGAGACTGACATGAGCCGCAAGGTCATCAGCGGAGGCGGCAGGCTTTCCATAAATTGGCGGCCGGGGCGCTACGGCAAGCGCATCCGTCCCATGAAGAGGGCCCGACACAAGCCCAGGCCCGTGCTCGACGGCTTCCTCCTGGTCCTGAACACCGTCTTCATCGCCAGCCTCGCCCTCTACCTCGCCATCGCCGGCTTCAATGTCGCCCGGATCCCCGTCTACGCCGCCTACGGCGTGGTTCTGCCGTTGTTCGCCTGCGGCAGCCTGTTCCTTTCGCCTCGCGGCCGCCCTGCGGCCGTCCAGGCCGCGCTTTTCACCCTCCTATGGGTCGCCGGCTCCGCCTTCCTTTTCGCGACGCGCAACGAGATGAACCCTTCAACCCACAACCATGGCCGGCCGCCGGCCTCAACGTCCCGACCGAAGCAAGCCGAGACGCCCCTGGCCCTCCCATCCGGCCGGCCTGCGCTCGAAAAGGAATGAAGCGCTCGACCTTCTCCCCTCGGCGCGGCATGCGCGTCCAGGACGGCGCCGGCTGGCTGGCTGGCTGGCTGCGGCCGCCTGGGCAGACCGCCCGGATCGCTCGCAAGGTGAAGACCGGAACCGGCAGGGTCGCCGCCGCGCCGGCGACCTGAAGCCCTACCTCGTCATTTCGGCTTCCATCCCAGAAGGCGCATGGCGTTGGCGGTCACCAGCACGGTCGCGCCCGTATCGGCGAGAATCGCCGGCCACAGGCCGGTGACGCCGATCACCGTCGTCACGAGGAAGACGGCCTTCAGGCCCAGGGCGATGGTGATGTTCTGGCGGATATTGCCCATCACCCCCTTCGACAGGACGATCATGTCGGGAATGTCCTGGACCCGGCCATGCAGGACCGCCGCATCGGCTGTTTCCAGGGCTACGTCGGCGCCGCCGCCCATGGCGACGCCAACGTCGGCGGCGGCGAGCGCCGGCGCGTCATTGATGCCGTCGCCGACCTTGGCGACGACAAGGCCCTCGGCTTGCAGCGCCTTGACGATGCCCTGCTTGTCCTGCGGCAGCAGTTCAGCTCGCGCTTCGACGTCCAAGCCTTCGGCGACCGCCGCCGCGGTGCGACGATTGTCGCCTGTCAGCATGACGGCGCGGATCCCCATGGCCTTGAGCCTGGCCAGACCCGCCGCCGCGTCCGGCCGCGCCTCGTCTCTCATGGCCAGGAAGCCAATGACCAGGCCGTCGACCACAACCACGGAAACCGTCTTGCCCGCAGCGTTGAAGCCCGAGATCGCCGCGTCCTGAGAGGCTGACAGCGGAGCGCGCCGGACGGCGGCCTGGGGCGACCCCAGAAAGACATGCGCGCCGCCCACGATCCCTTCGACGCCCTCGCCCGCGATCGCCCGCGCAGCGGAAGCCGATGGGATGGGCGCATTGTCGGCTTTCGCCCGCTCAAGGATGGCGAGAGCCAGAGGATGGCTCGACCCGGTTTCCAGAGCCGCCGCGAGCGATACCACCTCGGCGTCAGAACACCCGCTCGCCACGATATCGGTCACGACCGGCTTGCCGGAGGTCAGCGTCCCCGTCTTGTCGAAGGCGACGGCGGTGATCTTGCCCAGGGTTTCGAGCACGGCCCCGCCCTTCATCAGCAGCCCCCGCCGCGCGCCGGCGGAAAGCCCGGCGGCGATCGCCGCCGGGGTGGAGATCACAAGGGCGCAGGGACAGCCGATCAGGAGGATCGCCAGGCCCTTGTAGATCCACTCGCTCCACACGCCGCCGAACATGAGCGGCGGGACGGTCGCGACCAGGGCGCCGACGACGAGCACCAGGGGGGTGTAGATCTTGGAGAAGCGGTCGATGAACCGTTCGGTCGGCGACTTGGATTCCTGGGCCTCCTCCACCAGGCGCACGACCCGCGCAATGGTGTTGTCGGCCGCGGTCGCCGTGACCTCCACCCGCAGGACGCCGCCCACATTGATGGTGCCCGCGAAGACCGGGTCGCCGACCATTTTTCGCCTCGGCACGCTCTCCCCCGTCACCGGCGCTTCGTCGATCTCCCCCTCGCCCTCCACGACGGTCCCGTCGGCGGGCACGCGATCGCCGGGCCGCACGAGGATGACGGCGCCTATGGCGAGGCTTTCCGCCGGAACTTCGCTGACCTGGCCGTCGATCTCGACCAGGGCGGTCTTGGGCACCAGGTCGGTCAGGCCCTGTATGCTCTTGCGGGCCCGCCCGGCGGCGACGCCCTCCAGCATTTCGCCGATCAGGAAGAGAAGGACGACAGCCGCCGCCTCTTCAGCGGCGCCGATGAAGACCGCCCCGACCGCCGCGATCGTCATCAGCATCTCGATCGAAAACGGCGTCCCGAACCGCGCCGCGGTGATCGCGCGCCAACCGACGGGGACCAGGCCGACCGCCAGGGCGACCAGGAAGGCGCCCGTCGCCAGACTCGGGAACAGGGCGCCGAAGAGGTAGGCCGCGACCAGGGCGACGCCGCAGGCCGCCGTCAACCTGGCCTTGGGCGTCCACCACCAGGGACCGCGCGCCGTCGCATCGGACCGCGCGGCGCGTTCGCCGTTCGCCGCCGGCTCCAGCGGTGCGAGGATTTCGACGCCGTAGCCCAGGTTGCGCACCTGACGAAGCACCCCGTCCGACGCGAAGCCGTCGCCGTGCTGGACTTTCAGAACCCCCGTGGAGACGGCCACGGCGACATCGGTGACCCCCGGCAGCTTCCGCACCGCCGTATCGACCTTGGAGCCGCAGCCCGCGCAGTCCATGCCGGTCACGCGATACCGGGTTTCCAGGGTTTCCAGGATCACGAGGGACTCCTTGTTTCGAATGCCTGGCGACGCTACTTCCTCTAGCGACTAGAGGAGCAAGCGCTAAGATGAACCGGGGCGTGACGATCGGCGAAGCGTCGAGGGCCAGCGGGATCAAGATTCCCACGATCCGCTACTATGAGCAGATCCAGCTCCTGCCCTCGCCGCCCCGCACGGAGGGCAACCGGCGCTTCTATGACGACGGAGACCTGCGGCGTTTGCGGTTCATTCGACATGCGCGCGAACTCGGCTTCGAGATCGAACCGATCCGGGAGCTTCTGGCCCTGGCGGGGGCCCCCAATGCGCCTTGCGAGACAGCCGACAGCATCGCCCAGGCCCATCTCGCCGATATCGACCACAAGATCGCGCGCCTCACCGCCCTGCGGGTCGAGGTCGCCCGCATGGCGCAATGCCCCCATGGCTCCACGGCGGAATGCCGGGTGATCGAGGCGCTTGGCGACCACGGCGGCTGCCTGCACGACACGCACTAACCTAGGCGGTGCGAGGGCCAAAGAGGATGACGCCTGCGCCGACCAGACAGATCGACGCTCCGAGCAGGTCCCAGCGATCGGGCGTCTTCTGTTCGACCAGCCAGAGCCAGGCGATTGAGGCGAAGATATAGACGCCGCCTTAGGTGGCGTAGGCGCGGCCCGCCGCGTCGCTGTCGATCCGCGTCAGGAGATAGGCGAAGAGCGCCAGCGACAGAATGCCGGGCGCCAGCCAAAGCGGCGAGCGTTCCAGCCTCAGCCAGGCCCAGAAGGCGAAACAGCCGGCGATCTCCGCGATTGCGGCCAAGATGTAATAGAACCAGATCATGATCGGTGAAGCCCTGCTTGCCCGGAACTGGCCGCGGGCGCCGCCTTCAGTCCTTATTCTTGCAGCCGCAAGCGCCGTCCATGCGGCACATCGGCGCCGCGCGTAGCGGTCGGGCTAGGACGATCCCCGCCCCGAGAAGAAGGAGAACCGGCCCTGGGCCTCGGCCCGAACGATCACCCGCCCCGTATCCTGCT
Organism: Brevundimonas sp.; assembly: GCF_036405315.1. Classification (GTDB taxonomy): domain Bacteria; phylum Pseudomonadota; class Alphaproteobacteria; order Caulobacterales; family Caulobacteraceae; genus Brevundimonas. The sequence continues at coordinate 64,075 of NZ_DASWXW010000058.1, forward strand.
GCTCTACGGTTCGCTACGGGATCGCTCCTTTTCCCGCCTGTGCGTCGAAGAGGCCGCGCGCCTTCTGCGCTTCATGGGTTGCGAAACGCGCATCTTCGATCCGTCCGACCTGCCTCTGACCGATCAGATCGACGACGACCAGCTGGTGGATCGCTAATCGGAGCGAACGGCCTCGGGCGTGCTGATCGACGCGGCCAATAATCTGTCCGCCATCGCGATCAGGTCGATCACATCCAGGAATGCGACATTCGCCAAGCCCAACGTGCAACATCCAGGCGAGGCTAGGGACAGACTCTCTATCGGCCCAGCCCATCATCATGTCGCTTCTCATATCGTCCGCAACGCCTCGATCGTCCCCCGCCGGGTGATGTTGAGCGCCACGAGCACCGCGATCACGGTCGATAGGCAGCCCGCAGCCGCGAGGACGAGCAGATAGGGCCATGAGATGGCGAGCGACTGAGGCGGCGGATCGAAAACGCCGGTCAGCATGGTCACGAGCATCTGGGCGATGCCGAAGCCCGTGGCGGTCCCGAGGATCATGCCGACGACCAGAACGATGAGCCCCTCGGTCCACAGAAACGCGCCGAGTTGCTTGCCGGTGGCGCCCAGGGCCGCCAGCACCGCGAAGTCGCGCCGCCGCTCGATCAGACCCAATCCCAGCACCAGCCCGTTGGCCCCGGCGATCAGCAGGATCGCGAACGACAGTTCGATCCAGGTCAGTCCATGCAGGTCCACGGCGGTGAGGCTCGAACTGATGGTGCGCTGCACCGAGCCGAGATCGGTGACCTGAGCCCCGGGAAGCGAGACGACCGCCCGCCGCACCGCCGCCGCAAGCTCGGTCGGCGGCGTCTTGCCCCGGATCAGCACGACTTCCTGAGCCGCGTCTCCGGTCTGTTGAGCGATATAGTCGGCGTTGGCGACGACGAAGGAATCGTGAGGCGCGGTGGGGAATTCGCGAACGACGCCGATGAAGCGGAACGGCACGGGGTGGTATTGATGGTCCGTCGCGCTCTGCAGGCGAAGGTTGATGACGTCGCCGACATGGAGCTGAAAATCGTTGACCGTCTCCTGCGACAGCAAGGCGCCGTCCCGGTGCGACGCCAGGTCAGCCATGGTCGCGCGGGCGTCGTTGTTGGCGAAGAAGGCGTTTGAGAGATCCGTGGCGTCGCCGATGGTGAGCGGATCAATGCCGTAGAGGTCCTGGAGATCGTTGCCGACATAGGTGAACCGGTGCGTCATCGCCCGCGCGGCGCTGACGCCGGGAACCATGGCGATGTCCGCCAGGAGGCGTCCGGCGGGATAGGCGGTCGACCCGGTGACGGTGACATCGGCGCCGTTGGTGAGCTCGGCGTCCACGTTCGACTGCACATTGTAGGTGGTGTTGAAGACCGCCGTCGAAACCGCGAACGAGAAGGCCAGGGTCGTCAGGACGACGCCGCGGGTAATGAGCCGCGCCTGCCGCGACACGGAGGCGGCCACGACCGGCGCCAACGAACCATTGATCGGTCTGAAGAGACTCGCCACGAGAGAGCGGCCCGCGACAAGGCCATGCCGAAACAGTCGCGTCGTCAGCAGGCCGACCCCGATCCACAGCGCGAGCGGCGCGACGAAGGCTTCATAGGAGACCGACGTCTGCGCGACGCCTTCCGGCGCCAGCACGATCTGGTAGCCGGACGCCGTGGCGCGCCAGTAGACGACGCCCGCGAGCACGAGCAGGATCACGTCAATCCAGGTCTTCTCCCAGAACGGCGTCTCGGCGCGCCCGACGCGTGTTCGGCCAGCCTGGGCCGGCGGCGTCCTAGCCTCCCGCCAGGCGGGAATGGCCACGGAAGCCAGCGCCGTCAGAACCCCGATCCCCAGGGCCGCCGCAGTGACAACCGCCTGTCGGGGGCCGAGCGCCAGATCGACCATCCATCGACTGACGATCCAGACCAGACCGAGCGCGAGGACGGCCGCCAGCGCCGAAACGACCAACGCCTCAAGCGATTGGAGCCTGAGGATGCGCGCTGTCGTCGCGCCCCGCACGCGCAGCAAGGCCTGCTCCCGGCGACGCCGATCCCCGCCCACGGCGCTGACCGCGAAGGTCAGGATGATGGCCAGGATCGCGCCCGGAAGGCCCAGAAAGAGGAACAGGACGCGGGCATAGAGGGCGTCCTCGCGCACCCCGTCGAGCCGGGCTGCGAGATTGTCGCCGACGACGGCGGCACCCGCGGCGCGGGCCTCGAAATTGCGCGCCAGTTGCTGGACATAGACAAAGGCGGCGCCCGGGTCTGGCGGCAGGGCGTGCTCAAGCCTGACGTGGAACTGAATGCGCGCGGCGGCGGAGGGACCTGAAGTTTGCGGCCCGAACCACTGGCGCCACGTCGCCATTGGCACGACCATGACATTGTCGGGCGGCGCCTGAGGCGCGGCGGCGGCGACGACGCCGACCGCCTGGAACAGGGAATCGGCCTGCGGCAGGTCGATCACGCCATCGATCCGCGCCGTGACCGGCGGCAGCCCCGCTCGCATGATCGAAACCGTGTCGCCGACGCCGACGTGAAGGTTGGCGGCCGTCTGCTGCGCGATCAGGACGCCGTCCGAGCGGCCGAGCATTGGGCGCAGCTCGCCCGGGAAGTCGCTCCAATAGCTCGGCGCGACGCCCAGCACCCTGCCCTCGCCGGTCGTCTGGGTCGTGCCGCCGCCGCTGGCGGTGAACCCCGACACCGTCGCATAGCCGACCGGCTCGATGGTCCGTGTTCGAACGTCATGACGCAAAAGCTGCTCGACCGCGTCGGGGCTGGCGCCGTTCGCGACCTCGACCTGCCAGTCCACGGGCACGTCGCCCAGCGCGCGGCGGGTCATCGTCGCCGCGCTGGAATCGATGAAGATGCCCAGGATCGCGAGGAGCGCGACGGTAAGGCTGATGCCGAGCGTCGCCGGCAGCATCTGGCCCGCGCGACGCCGAACAAGCCCGAAGAGCCAGATCAAGCTCGCGCTCATGCCAGCACCCCGTGATCCATCCGCCACTGCGTCGCCATGCGGCCGGCGACAAAGGGGTCATGGGTGGCGACGACCAGCGCCGCGCCGGTCCCTCGCAGATGCAACTCCATCAGGTCGAGCAGATGCCCGGCGGTCGCGTGGTCGAGCTGGCCGGTTGGTTCGTCGGCGAGGATCAGGTCCGGCCGGGTGACAAGGCTGCGGGCCATCGCCACGCGCTGCGATTGTCCGCCGGAGATTTCCTCGGGCAGCTTGTCGGCGATCGCGGTCAGCCCCAGGGCTTCGAGCATGGCCGAGGCCTCGCGTCTCGCCTCGGCGGCGTCCGCCCCGGCGAGAAGCCTCGGCGCCTCGATGTTCTCAAGCACCGTGAGCGGCGACATCAGACTTTCAGACTGAAAGACGAAGGCGACCTTCGAGGGCCTTAGCCCGTGCCGGTCGCCCAGGGCGGGCCAGCGCACGACGCCGCTGGTGGGTTCGTCGAGCCCGGCGAACAGATGAAGCAGCGTGGACTTGCCGCTGCCGGAGGGACCGACCAGGGCGATGCGGTCGCCGCGTTCGATCCGGCAGGTCGCGTGCTTCAGGGCGATCACGTTTCCGCCCGCGCCCTGGAAGACGCGGCCCGCATCGATCGCCTCGGCCAGCACCTCAGCCATCAGCGACCCTTCCGTCGTCGAGCCGCACGGTGCGGTCAGCGCGGCTCGCTATGGCTTCGCTATGGGTGACGATGAGCGACGCCCCGCCGTCCGCGCGGTGGCGGTCGAAGATGGCGAGGATGCCCTGTTCGGTCTCGCTGTCGACCTCGCCCGTCGGCTCGTCGGCGATGATGATAGGCGGCCGGGGGGCCAGCACCACGGCCAGTCCAGCGCGTGACGCCTCCCCGCCAGAAAGCTGCGAGGGATAGGCCTGGCCGCGCGCGCCAATGCCCACGAGGTCGAGCACTTCGTCGATCCTCGCCGTGTCGCTCTGACCGGCGAACCTCATCTTGAGCGCCACGTTCTGGCGAACCGTCAGGTGATCGAACAGATTGCCGCTTTGCAGCAGCAGGCCGATCATCCTTGATCGGATCAGGGTGCGCGCCGCTTCGTCGCAGCGGGTCAGGCGCTCGCCGTTCACATAGACGAAGCCGCCGTCAGGCTCGTCGAGACCCGCCAGACAGGCCATCAAGGTCGACTTTCCACTCCCCGAAGGACCGACCACGGCGACCATCTCGCCGGGGTTCACGACAAGGCTGACGCCCCGGAGCGCGAGCGTCTCTTCGTCTCCGATATGGTAGAATCGGTAGAGTTCCCGCGCCTCGATCGCCGGAGGCGCTACTGCCATCGGAAGCTGCGCGACATGCGGGTCCACTGATCCACGTTGTCCGCGCCCTGCGGGGCCCACAGCGTCAGCGTCGCCATCTGGCCCTTGTTGAAGAAGAGGAAGGCCTCGTTCTCCAGGCGCACGCGATTGTTGGTCACGGCGTTCGGCTCCGAGTTCGACGTGTAGCGGATGACCACGGCCTTCCCGGCCGGCAAGGTCACGGCCGACACGTCGGTGATCTTCACGGCGCGACCCGAGGCGGTGATGCGCGCCGCTTCGCTGGCGCGCGCGCTGGCGAGGGTCGGCGCGGCCGTCGCCGGGGCAAGGGCGACGCTGACGCCGTCGAACCTCTGCACGAAGGCGGCGTCCGAGCCATTCTCCGTGCGCGACCACCCTTCTGGGACATCAAGCCGGTATCCGCCTGCAGCCGACTGATAGCTTACGAAGACCTGCGAGTCGGGAATGTCGCCCGGCGGATTGACCTCGGGCGCGACGGCGGTCTCGGTCGACGCAATGGGCGCTTCAGGGCTGGCCGCCGCAGGGGGCGACGCGGTCGGCCCCCCAGCCTGTTTCGCCGGCTCCGGCTGCCGCTGCGTGCAGGCCGCCAGCGAGGCGAGAAGGACGATGGAAATCAGCCCGCGCATTGGCGCCTCGTGATTGGTGATTCTGGGGCCGATCATCCAGCGCCAGAACAGTGTGATGTACCGAAATCGGCGCGTCGGTCGTAACGTCCGACGGCCTGGATAGTTGCCCCTCGATCACGATGCTCGACGGGCTGTTCCCTTTGCGGCCGCGAGCCTGGCGTAGAGCGCCGGCGCGAAGATCAGGATCAGCGGCACGCCCGCCAGCAGACCGGTGATGATGGCGATGGCCAGGGGCTTCTGCATCGCCGAGCCCTCCCCCAGACCCAAGGCCAAGGGCGACAGAGCCAGAATGGCGATCATCGCCGACATCAGAATGGGCCGCAGACGCGCGCGCCCCGCCGCGATCAGAGCCTCGGCGTCCGGGCGCTGATCCGACGGCAGTTCGGACAGGTAGAAGACGCCCAGTTCGGCCACGATGCCGATCACCATGGTCAGGCCCATCATCGCCGAGATGTTCAACTCGGTCCCCGTCGCCCACAGGCCGAGGAAGACGCTGGCCGCCGACAGGGCCAGGGTGACGATGATGCCGACCACCGCCGGCCAGCTGCGGAACAGATAGAGGAAGAGCATCCCCACCAGCATCAGGGCCGCGACGAAGACGACGGCCAGGTCGCGGAAGGATTTCTGCTGCTCGGCATAGAGGCCGCCGTATTCGACGCGCACGCCAGACGGCAGGTTCAGGCGGGAAACAGTCTGCGACACCTCCCGCATGGCCGAGCCGAGGTCGCGTCCTTCAAGCCGCGCGGTGACGGCGACCAGGGGCTGAAGGTTCTCGCGGGTGATCTGCGGCTGTCCCGGAGAGATCGCCAGGGTGGCCACGCGCTTCAGCGGCAGGGCATGGCCGTCCGGCGCCCGCAACGGCAGGTCCTGCAAGGCGCGCACGCGGTCGCGCAGCGTGCCCTCGGTCCAGACGCGCACGCCGACCAGTTTCTCGCCCTCCTGAATCTGGCCGATGACGGTTCCGCCGATCAGTTGCTCCAGCTGGCGGGTGACGGCCTCGGGGTCCAGTCCCTCCAGCGCGGCAGCGGGGCGGTCGACGGTGATGGTCACGGCGTCGCCGGCGACGCGCAGGCCGCCCTCGATCTCGACCACGCCGCGGATCTTGCCGATGGCCTCGACCACCATGGGCGAAGCGGCCTTCAACGCCTCCTCGTCGGGGCCCAGCAGCTTGACCTCGATGGGCTGAGGCACGGCGGTCAGGTCGCCGATCAGGTCCTCCATCAGCTGCGCTGTCTCAATGGTCAGGCCGGGCGTCGTGGCCTCGACCCGGCTGCGCACATCGGCCGTCACCTCGTCGATCGGACGACGTCCATGGGCTTTCAGGCGGACAAAGAAGTCGCCCTCGTTGGCTTCGGACAGCCCTCCCCCCAGTTGCAGACCGGTGCGGCGCGAATAGCTTTCGACGTCGGGGGTCGCCTGCAGAATAGCCTCGACCTGACGCAGCAGGCGATCGGTCTCGGCCAGCGAGGTTCCGGGCGCGGCGCGGTAGTCGAGGATGAAGCCCCCCTCGTCCATGCGGGGCATGAAGCCCGAGCCGAGACGGGTGTAGGCGAAGCCGCCGACCACCAGCACGATCAGGCCGATGATCAGGGCGAACCGCCCCGGCGTTTCCAGAATGCGCCGCATCAGCTTTTCATAGCGCGCGCCCAGCCGATCAAGGACGGCGCCGGCCTTCTCGGCCTGTTCGACATCGCGCGCCCTAACCCACTTGTCGGCCAGCAGAGGCGCGACGAACAGGGCGAACGCCAACGAGATGATCAGGGCCGCCGACATGGTCACGGCCAGGGCCTGGAAGAAGCCGCCCGTCACGCCCCCCAGAAAGGCCAGGGGCGTAAAGACCAGCACGGTCGCCAGGGTTGAGCCGATCAGGGGCCGCGTCATCTCGGACGCCGCCACCAGCACGCCGCCGGAAGCGGCCCGGCCGCCGTCGCGATGCTGCTCCTGCAGCCGCCGCATCAGGTGCTCCAGCATGACCACGGCGTCATCGACCACCAGACCCACGGCGGCGGCCATGCCGCCCAGGGTCATCATGTTGAAGCTCATCCCCATCAGGCTCAGGACAATCGTCGTCACCGCCAGCACGACCGGCAATAGCAGGGCGACGATCAGCATGAAGCGCAGACTGCGCAGGAAGGCGAACAGGACCAGCCCCGCCAGCAAGGCCCCCAGCAGGATGGCGTCGCGCACGCTGCCCGCCGCCGCCGTGACCAGTTGGGACTGGTCGTAGAAGGTGACGATCTGCACGTCCGGCGGGGTTTCGGCCTTGAAGGCCTCGATGCGCCGCCGCACCTCCTTGACCAGGGCGACGCTGTTGGCGTCGGGCGTCTGGCGGATGTTCAGCAGGACGGCGTCGCGCCCCTGGGAGGTCACGCGGGTCCATTGCGGCGTCTGACGGGTCACGACCTCGGCGATGTCGTCCAGCTCGACCACGCCGCGCGCGCCGGTCTGGATCACCGTGTGGCGGATGTCGTCGATGCCCTTCAGCCGGTTGTCGGCCAGCACCAGATAGAGGCGATAGCGGTCCTCCAGCCGGCCTGTCGCGACGACCACATTGTTGGACGACAAGGTCTTGGCCAGATCCTCGACCGACAGACCCAGAGCCTGAAGCCGGGCCGGATCGGCCAGCACCTGATACTCCTTCTCCTGCCCGCCCAGCACATCGATAGCGGCCACGCCGGGCACCGAGGATAGCAGCGGCGCCAGTTGAAGTTGGCCGAAATCGCGCAGGGCCACCTGATCGCGGGACGACGACACCAGGGCCAGCCCCAGAACGGGGAAGACGGTCGGGTCCATGCGTCGGACCTCGAACCGGACGCCCGGAGGCAAGTCTGGCAGGACCCCGTTGATGGCGGATTCAGCCTGAAGGGTCGCGGCGACCATGTCGGCGCCCCAGGCGAAGTTGACTGACAGCTCCGCCGAGCCCCGACTGCTGGTCGAGCGCACGCTGACCACGCCCGGCACCGTGCGCAGGGCCCGCTCGACCGGCCGCGTGACCTGATTGACCATCTGGTCGGCGGGGCGGTCGCCCGCCTCGACCGAGACGACGACGCGCGGAAAATCAATATGAGGAAACAGGCTGACCGGCAGACGCACGGCCGTCGCCGAGCCCGACAGGGCCAGCAGGACGAAGACTAGGACGATGAAGCGGCCCTGCCCGCTCAGCCAGCGACTCATGGTTTGGCCGCCGGGCGGGCGGGCGTCTCGCGCGTGGTCATGCCGTCGGACAGGGACGGACCGCCCTCGACCACGACCCGGTCGCCGGGACGCACTCCCTCGGACAACTGAACCGCGTCGGCCTGCTCCAACCCGACGACGACCGGCCGCCGCGCGGCGATGTTGCGGCTGACGACGTAAACATAAGGCTGGTCGCCCTCGTAGAGGACGGCGGCGCGCGGCACGACGACGGCGTTGCTCTGAACCCCGACGACGATCTCGCCCTTCAAGGCCTCGCCCGGCAGGACCGGACTGCCCGACGGCAGGGCGACGATCACCGCCGCCAGACGGGTCGCGGGATCGACGCGGCGATCCACCGAGGCCGCGCGCGCATCGACGGCCGCGCCGTCCTCGTGCAGCCCGGTCAGGCGGATCGCGGCGCCCGGCTGGATGCGCTGGGCGTCCTCGACCTCAACCCCCAGCCGGGCGTTCAGCAGGCGCGTGGAGGCCACACTGGCGACCAGACCGCCGGCCGCGACCAGCGTCCCCGGGCTGGCCGGAAGATTGTCGATCACCCCCGCCACGGGCGCGGTCAAGGTCACGCGCCCGCCGCCCGTCAGGCGCCGCAGATTATTGCTAGCCTCGCGCGCCGTGGCGGCGGCGGCGACAGCGGTCGCGACCTCGGCGTCCGAGGCGAGACCGTCGGCGCGCAGACGCTGCAGCCGCGCCGCCTCGGCCCCCGCGACGGCGGCCTCCCGAGTGAACCGGTCCAGATCGAGGCGGGTCGCCGGGCTGGCGATCAGGGTGACGATTGGCTGGCCGACGTGCACAGCCTCGCCCAGATTGACGTGTACCTGCGCCACCTGGGCCTCGAAGGTCGCGGTCAGGGTGCGGGCGGCCGATGGGTTGAACTCGGCCTGGCCATAGGCGGTGATAGTCTCCTCCAGCGCCTTTGTTTCGGCCAGGGCTGTGCGGATGGCGGCCGTAGGCGGCGTGGTCTTCTCGGCCGGCTTCGAGCAGCCTGCCAGCCCGGTCATGATCGCGAGACAGAGCGTCGAGACGCTGATGATGGAAGGCTTCATCTGATCAAGGTCCCCGACGCCAGTTCCAGCGCTGTCCATTGTTCGGCCAGCGCCTGATCAAGGGCCGCCAGGGCGATCTCCTTGTCCGTCAGGGCCTGACGCGCCGTCTCGGCGGTGATCAGGGCGACATCGCCCCGCGCCCCGGCCCGTTCAAAGGCCTCAACCGTCTGGCGCAGCGGAATGACCTGCGCCGCCAGTTCGTCGCGCTGATGCAGGCCGACGGCATAGGCGCCGACCAGGGCCGCGACCTCGGACCGCATGGCGAACAGGCGCGCTTCATATTCCGCCCGCAGCTGCTCGCGCGTGGCCTCCTCCACCGCGATCCCGCCTTGATTTCGGTTCCACAGCGGCAGATCAAAGCTCACGGCCAGGCCGTTGGTGCGCACAGCCCCCGTGTCGCGCGCGGCGTTGAGCGACAGGTTCAACCGCGGATACTGCATCAAGAGGGCCGACCGCAGCGCCGCGTCCTGCGCTTCATAGCCCGCGCGCAGGGCCGCCAGATCGAGACGCCGGATATAGGCCCCCTCGATCAGCCCTGCCGCGTCGGGCGCCGCCCCTGCCCGCGCCCCCGGCGCCGCCAGAGCAATGACAAACGCCGGCGACAGGCCGAGGGTCGCGTTCAACTCGAACCGCGCCGCCTGCAGGTCGCGCTCGACCGTCCGGGCGCGATCGCTGGCGTCAGCGGCGGCCAGACGGCGAGCTTCCAGATCATTGGCCGACAGGTCGCCTCGCGCCACCGCGCGCTGCTTGAGCGGCCGTGCGTAGAGGCTGGACGTATCCAGCCCCAGACCGGCGGCGACCGCATCCACCAGTCCCGGGCCCGACACGGGGTGATCGAGGCTGAACGAGAACTGCGGGTCCGGCAGCAGCCCCGCGTCGAACACCTGGGCGTCCGCCACGCCCAGCCGCGCGCGCTGGGCGCGAATATCAGGATTGGCGAGGACGGCGATCAGGCCCAACTGGTCCGGCGTCAAAGGCCCGGACAGATCCACGGGCGCCGGCGATAGAGGCAAATTCAGACGAACCGCCTCCGCCGCCAGATCAGCAGCGCTCGGATCAGCCGACGGCGCCGACGGCAGGTCAGCCGGGCGATAGCTGACGCAGCCCGCCAACCCGCTCAGAGCCAGAGCGAGGACGCCTGCCGTCAGCCCGAGCGTCGCCGCCCCGCGCATCCGCCCTCTGGTCATCCCCTCCGCCTCTCCCGAGCCGTCGCGACGCTGCTACCGAGCGGACGATCCGCCGTACTGATGGAAGTGAAATACGCTTCGCTCCCACCGACAAGCGGTAACGCGTTTGAGGCAGAGTTTCGCGACGTCCGCTACCCCGGACGAAACGAGTCGCTCTACATACAGTTCCGCTTGAAGAATGGGCCGGGCTCCAGCCGGACGCTGCGATGCAGTTCTCGGAAAAACGCCGCAATCCAGAGGCACGCTAGGACATGATCTTGTTTCACAAGGCGGGACGCGGCCTGAAGCTGACGCTTCGGCTAATCGGCGTCGTCCTCGGCGTCGGCCTCCTCTCCATCCTCACCTATGCCGGAACGCTGGCGGCCACCGGCAATTTCCACACCGTGGCGCCGGGCGAAGTCTATCGCGCGGCGCAACCCTCGGCCGCCGCCATTACCGATTATCAGCGTGAGCACGGCGTGCGCACCATCATCAATCTGCGCGGCGAGAACCGGGGTGCCGCCTGGTATGATACCGAGGTCGCAACGGCCCAGCGGCTCGGCATCCAGCACATCGACTTCAGGATGTCCGCCCGACGCGGGATCACCAAGGAAGAAGCCTGGCGGCTGATCCAGGTCATGGAACAGGCGCCCAAACCCCTGTTGATCCACTGCGAGTCCGGTGCCGACCGATCAGGCCTCGCCTCGGCCCTCTACCTGGCCGCGATCAAGCACACCGGCGAAGAGATCGCCGAGCGACAGCTGTCGATCCGATACGGCCATATCGCCTCGCCCTCCGCCAAGGGCTGGGGCATGACCGTCACCTTCGAGGACATGGAGCCATCGCTCGGGTACGAGGAGAGCTAACCCCGAGGAGGCCGCTGCGGGGCACGAAGCAACCGCCGAGAAGCAAACGTTCTGAAGGTCAAAGATGAGTCAGACTCGGTCCTTCAGTAACATGGTCTAGCGCGCCCTAAGGGGACCAGCGCAGGCGCGCCGACGTGGACGATCCTGAGAACTATTTGTCCTTGGTTGGGTGGGCAGCTTGATGGGACGGAATGTCCGCATTTCGGCCGGAGGCCAAAGTCGCAAGTCGATGGCGGGTTCAACTGATCGCGGCAACACATTCGACGACCAGACAGCCTTCAAGAGCGCCTGCGACCTTCACAGCGTTGCATCGCAGACGATTTCCCACTAACGAAATTCGATCGAGGAATTTCGATTTGCCACGCTTGCTCCGCCTCCTTTGCGTCTGCCTGGGCGTGACCGTCATGGTCGCGGTGCAGATGCATGGCGTGGTCAATAGCCAGCACCGCATCGAGCACGGTCTTCAGTTCCCCGGCGTCACCTTCGAGGACGCGTCGGATCTGGCCCACGATCATGCCCCTGAACACGGCCACAGCCATGACGCCGCCGACGATGCGCCCTCCGACGCCACCGTCGACGTCGCCGTCGCCGATGAAGGCGGAAAGACGCCTTTCAGCCATCACCACCACAACGGCGGCGACATTCATGTCGCCCTGGCCGCGCCCGTCCATCCGACCGCATCGGGGATGATAACCGCGCTTGATCTCGGTCCAGCGCCGGACGCCCTGCCTCCGGGGGCGCTTCTCGACGCCCCGCACCAACCTCCCAGACAGAACGCCTGATCGCCTGAAAAGCTGATCCTGCGCGGCCTCTCGGCCGTGCGTGTCCTGTTGGAGATATCCCTTGAAACCTTCCATGTCCGGTCCTGCCGGATGGCGAGGGCGAGGCGCGGCCATGTCCGCCCTCACGCTCGTCCTGACGGCGGCTTCGTCGCCGCCTGCCATCGCGCTTGTCCAATCCCCGCCGTCAGTCGTGACGGCGGGCTCCGGGCAAGTCCTCGCTCTTGAGACTGCGCTTCGGCGCGCCGCCGAAGCCGATCCGGCGAGGCCAGGCCTCGACGCGCGCCTTCGTGCTGTCGAAGCCGGCGTTCGTCAGGCTGACCTTCGGCCCAACCCCACCCTGGGCCTGATGGTCGAGAACCTGCCGACGCTCGGCGGGGGCGACATCCTGGGGCGGACCGAAACCACCCTGACCTACGAGCAAAGACTCGAACGCGGCGGCGACCGTCCGGCTCGCACCGGTCTGGCGCAAAGCGAGGGCCTGCTGGTTCTCGCTCACGCCCGGATTGCGCAACTGGACCGCCTGGAGGCGGTGCAGCGCGCCTGGGCCGACGTCATGGCGGCTGACGCCCTGCTGGAGATCGCCCGCGAACGGCTTTCGCTGGCCGAGCGCTTCCAGACCGAGGTGCAACGTCGGGTCAACGCGGCCCGAGACCCGCTGTTCGCCGGAGCCCGCGCCGAAGCCGAACTCGCCCAGGCCCAGATCGATTTCGATCAGGCCGAGATTGCGCTTCGCGTGGCGCGCATCGTCCTGGTCAAGTTCTGGGACGGAGGCGCCGACTTTACTCTGATGCGTTCCGACTTCGAGGACACCAGCGCCGCGCGCGTCGCCGCCGGCGAGGTGGCATCGACGGACCTGGAGGCGTTTCGCGCCCGTCAGGCCATCTCCGACGCCCAGGTTCGGCTGGAGGAAGCCCGCGCCGTGCCTGACCCCACGGTCAGCGTCGGCGTCCGGCACATCTGGGACAACGAGGTCGCCCTCGTCTTCGGCGGATCAATCCCGCTGCAGCGCTACGACCGGAACCAGGGCGCCATTGATCGCGCCCGCGCCGAAGGGGTGGCCGCCCAGGCCGACCAGAACGTGCTCCGACTGGAACGCGAACGCGAGATCGCCCGCCTGCAGGTCCAACTGCTGGCGCGGGCGAACGAAGCCCGACGCATCGCCGAGGAAACCCTGCCGCAGGCGCAACGTGCCGTGACCCTGGTCCGGGACGGCTTCGCGCGTGGTGGCTTCACCTACAACGACGTGATGAGCGCTCACACCGCGCTCCTGCAGACCAAGGCCCGCCGGGTCGCGGTGCTGCAGACCTTCCACAACGACCGCGCGCGGCTGGACCGCCTGACCGGCGCGCATGCCGACCTGCTCGGCCAGGAGACCCAACCATGAAGATGTCTCGCACTTCAGCGACCGCGCTGGGCGGGGTCCTGACCGCTGTGGCCCTGACGCTGGCCGCCTGCAGCGGCGGGGATCAGGCCGCCAAGCCCGAGGGCGAAGCGGCCGCCGCCGCCGACTACGAGCGCGGGCCGCACAACGGCCGCCTGCTTCGCGACGGCGACTTCGCCATCGAGGTTACCATCTTCGAAGAAGGGCCGGAGCCGCTGTTCCGCCTCTACCCCTATCTGAAGGACAAGCCGCTCGATCCGAAGCTGGTTCAGGCCAGCATCGCCTTGAGCCGCCTCGGTCCGAAGGTGGATCGCTTCACCTTCACGCCGGAGAACGACTATCTGGCCAGTCCCGGCGTGGTGTCCGAGCCTCACTCCTTCGACGTCTCGGTCGCCGCCACGCAGGCAGGCAAGCGTTCAGCCTGGTCCTATCAGTCCTATGAGGGCCGGACCGTCATCGGCGCCGACGCCGCCCGCGCCGGAGGCGTTACGACCCAGCAGGTCGGTCCCGCCGTCCTGGGTGAGACCCTGCCGCTGAGCGGTCGGGTCGAGATCACACCCGAAGGCCAGGCCGAGGTGCACGCCCGCTATCCGGGCCGCGTCATGTCCATGAGCGTCCAACTGGGTCAACGCGTCTCGCGCGGCCAAGTCGTCGCGCGCGTGGAATCCAGCGAGAGCCTGCAGACCTACGCGATCACGGCCCCGATCTCCGGCGTGATCACCGCCAAGAACGTCAACCCCGGCTCGATCACCGGCAATGGTGCCCCCATGCTGGTGATCGGCGACCCGACCCGCCTGCACGCGGAGTTCTTCCTCTATCCGCGCGACGCCGAACGGGTTCGTGTCGGTCAACGGGTCGAACTCAAGAGCCTGGCCGGCGAGCACACGGCCAGCGGCGTCATCGAGGCGATCCTGCCGTCGGACGACGTCCTCAGCCAAACCCTCGTCGCCCATGTCGATCTGCCCTACCAGGGCGGCGTCTGGCGGCCGGGCCTCGGTGTGGCAGGCATGGTGCAGGTCGGCGAAGGCGAGGTTCCGCTGGCGGTGCGCACCAAGGCGCTCCAGCCGTTCCGCGACTTCACTGTGGTCTATGCCAAGGTCGGCGACACCTATGAGGTGCGGATGCTCGAACTGGGCCGTCGCACCGAAGAATGGACCGAAGTCCTGGGTGGCATCGAGCCAGGGACGACCTACGTCGTCGACGGCGCCTTCCTCATTCGCGCGGACATCGAGAAGTCCGGCGCGAGCCATGACCACTAGGGGGATGCGGCATCATGCTTGAACGCATCATCAGCCTGTCGATCCGGCATCGCTGGGTCGTGCTGGCGCTGGTCCTCGTGTCGGCGGTCATCGGCGTCTGGAGTTTCCAGAAGCTGCCGATCGACGCCACGCCCGACATCACCAACGTCCAGATTCAGATCAACACGGAGGCGCCCGGCTATTCGCCGCTGGAAGCCGAACAGCGCATCACCTTCCCGGTCGAGACGGCCGTGGCGGGCGTGCCGGGCCTGTCCTACACGCGCTCGGTCTCGCGCTATGGCCTGAGCCAGGTCACGGTCGTGTTCGAAGACGGAACGGACATCTACCGGGCGCGCCAACTGGTGAACGAGCGGCTGCAAACCGCACGCGGCCAGTTGCCTACCGGACTGTCGCCGGAACTGGGGCCGATCGCCACCGGCCTGGGCGAAATCTTCATGTACACGATCGAGGCCAAGCCGGGCGCCCGCAAGGCGGACGGCACGCCTTACACGCCTGAAGACCTTCGCACCCTGCAGGACTGGGTGATCCGTCCGCAGATGCGCAACACGCCCGGCGTCACCGAGGTCAACACCATCGGCGGCTTCGAACGCCAGTACCACGTCACGCCTCGCCCCGAACGTCTCGCCGCCTACGGCGTGACCATGGACGAGGTCGTGTCGGCGCTGGAGCGCAACAACGCCAATGTCGGCGCCGGCTATGTCGAGCGCTACGGCGAGCAGTGGCTGATCCGCGTGCCGGGTCAGGCCGCCACGACGCAGGACCTGTCCAACATCGTCATCACCACGCGCGGCGGCGTTCCAATCCGCATCGCGGAGGTGGCTGAGGTCGGCCTGGGTGAGGAACTTCGTACCGGCGCCGCCACGGAGAACGGCAAGGAAACCGTGCTGGCGACCGTCCTAATGCTGGCTGGTGAGAACAGCCGCGTCGTCGCCCAGGCGGCGTCGGCCCGCCTTCAGGAAGCGGCGAAAGCCCTGCCGGACGGCGTGATCGCCTCGCCCGTCTATGACCGCACCGACCTGGTCGAGCGCGCCATCAAGACGGTCGAGAAGAACCTGATCGAGGGCGCTCTGCTCGTGGTCGTGGTTCTGTTCCTGCTGCTGGGCAACTTCCGAGCGGCCCTGATTACGGCGGCGGTCATCCCCATCACCATGCTGATGACCATCACCGGCATGGTGCGCACGGGCGTCTCGGGCAATCTGATGAGCCTTGGGGCGCTGGACTTCGGCCTGATCGTCGACGGCGCCGTCATCATCGTTGAGAACTGCCTGCGTCGTTTCGCAGAGGCCCAGCATCAACAGGGCCGCCTGCTGACCCGCGAGGAACGCTTCTCCCTGGCGGGGCAGGCGTCCAGCGAAGTGATCCGACCGTCGCTATTCGGCGTCCTGATCATCACCCTGGTCTATGTGCCGATCTTCGCGCTGGACGGCGTGGAGGGCAAAACCTTCCACCCGATGGCGATCACCGTGGTGATCGCCCTGACCGCCGCCCTGGTCCTGTCGCTGACCTTCGTGCCGGCGGCTGTGGCCATGTTCGTCACGGGCAAGGTTCAGGAGAAGGACAGCTTCCTAATGCGCTGGGCGCGCACCGGCTACCAGCCGGCGCTCGACTTCGCCTTGAGGACACGCGTGGTGATGGTGGCGATCGCCATCGCCCTGGTCGCGGGCGCGGCTCTGGTCGCTTCGCGCATGGGGTCGGAGTTCGTGCCGAACCTGGACGAAGGCGACATCGCCATGCACGCCCTGCGTATTCCGGGCACCAGCCTTAGCCAGGCCATCGAGATGCAGACCGTTCTCGAAGCCCGTCTGGCCAAGTTCCCGGAGGTCGAACGGGTCGTCGCCAAGATCGGCACGGCGGAGGTCGCCACCGACCCGATGCCGCCCTCGGTCTCGGACACCTTCATCCTGCTGAAGGACCGCAAGGCATGGCCCGATCCCCGCAAACCGAAACTCCAGCTCGTTCGCGAGATGGAAGAGGCGGTGAACGAGGTGCCCGGCAGCAAGTACGAGTTCACCCAGCCTATCCAGATGCGGTTCAACGAACTGCTGTCCGGGGTTCGCTCCGACGTGGCCGTCAAGGTCCACGGGGACGACCTGGACCAGCTTGTGGCGCTCGGCTCCCAGATCGAGGAGATCGTCGGCTCCGTTCGCGGCGCCGCCGACCCTCAGTCCGAGCAGGTCACCGGCCTGCCCATGTTGCAGATCACGCCCAACCGGGACGCCATCGCGCGCCTGGGCCTGAGCATCGATGACGTCCAGTCGGTGATCTCCACCTCCATGGGCGGGGCCACCGCGGGGCAGATTTTCGAAGGCGACCGACGTTTCGACATCGTCGTCCGCCTGCCCGAAGACCTGCGCCGCAACACCGACGCCATCGGCCGCATCCAGGTGCCGCTGCCTGGCGCCAATGGTCAGCCGCGCGGATTCGTGCCGCTCAGCGAGATCGCCGTGATCGCGCTGGAGACCGGCCCGAACCAGATCAGTCGCGAAGACGGCAAGCGCCGGATCGTGGTCACCGCCAACGTCCGCAATCGCGACCTCGGCTCCTTCGTCGGCGAGGTCCGTGAGCGGGTGGACCAGGAGGTCGATCTGCCCGCGGGCTACTGGGTCTCCTACGGCGGCACGTTCGAACAACTGATCTCGGCCGCCAAACGGCTGCAGCTGGTCGTTCCGGCGGTCCTGCTGCTGATCTTCGGTCTGCTGTTCGCCCTGTTCCGCTCCTGGCGGGACAGCGCCATCGTCTTCTCCGGCGTGCCCCTGGCGCTAACCGGCGGGGTGGCGGCGCTGGCGCTGCGGGGCCTGCCCCTGTCGATCTCGGCCGGCGTCGGCTTCATCGCCCTGTCGGGCGTGGCCGTGCTGAACGGGGTGGTGATGGTCAGCTTCATTCGAGGTCTGATCGAAGAGGGCAAGCCCGTCGGACAGGCCATTCGAGAAGGGGCGCTGACGCGTCTGCGTCCGGTGCTCATGACGGCCCTGGTCGCCAGCCTCGGCTTCGTGCCGATGGCGGTCAACGTCGGCGCCGGCGCGGAGGTCCAGCGTCCGCTGGCCACCGTGGTCATCGGCGGGATCGTCTCCTCGACGATCCTGACCCTGCTCGTGCTCCCGGCCCTCTACAGCCTGGTGCACGGGCGTGACGCCCCGAGCGACCGGCCCAGGCCCGCCTGGCTGGACCACCTGCCCTTCCGCCGTCGTCGCACGCTCTGAGGCGACCGGCCGCCCCGCCAGGGGCGGCCGGTCATCAGCGCCCCTCCCTCTTCGTCGACGGCCGCCGATGACGGCGACCGTCGCTTCTCCCCTTCAATCGCAAGGATGCACATGACTTCCGCACCCTGCCGCGACCGACTGTCGTGGCTTCGATCACCCTGGACCCTGGCGGTCCTTGTGGTCGGCCTTCTCTTCCTTGAAGGCCTGCTCAGCCAGGTCCTCGCCCACGGCGTCGCCGCGGGCGACAAAGGCTACATCCAGGAGACCTCCGGCTTCCTGTTCTGGCCCTTCGTCTATCTGGGGGCCAAGCACATGGTCACCGGCTACGACCACCTGCTGTTCCTGTTCGGCGTGATCTTCTTCCTCTACCGGATGAAGGACATCGGCATCTATGTGACGCTGTTCGCCATAGGCCACTCGTCGACCCTGCTGCTCGGGGTGCTGATGAACATCAATGTCTCCAGCTATCTGGTCGACGCCATCATCGGCCTGTCGGTCGTCTACAAGGCCCTGGACAATATGGGCGCCTATCAGAGGTGGTTCGGCTTCCAGCCCTCCACCAAGGCGGCCACGATGATCTTCGGCCTGTTCCACGGCTTCGGTCTCGCCACCAAGCTGCAGGACTTCCAGCTCTCGCCCGACGGCCTGCTGTGGAACCTCGTCGCCTTCAACATCGGCGTCGAGATCGGACAACTGCTCGCCCTGGGCGGCATCCTCATCCTGATGGGTTTCTGGCGCCGCACGGACGGCTTCTGGAAGCACGCCTATCTCACCAACGTCGTGCTGATGACGCTCGGCTTCATTCTGACGGGCTACCAGCTCGTCGGCTTCTTCGTCATGTGATCGGAGACACCCTCATGTACAACGCAAACCGTCCCGCCAAAGCCGACCTGCCCTCCACGGCCCAACTGCTGAAGTCCACCGGCATCGCCGCCGTCGTCGCCTCCGTCCTGCTGGTCACCGTCGTCCTTCCCGCCGAATACGGCGTCGATCCCACCCGCATCGGTTCGGTGTTCGGCCTGACCGAAATGGGCCGGATCAAGCGCCAACTCGCCGAGGAAGCGGCGGCCGACGCCGCAGCCGACGCGGCCGCGGCCAAGGCCGCGCCTGTTTCTCAGGACTCGTCTCCCGCAGCCGCAGCCCCGACCGCCCCGCCGGCCGAAGCGGCCCCTGTGCCGCAGACTCCGTCGGCGGCGTCCCCCAACGCCGCTTCAACGACGCCCTCGGCGTCATCCCCCGCAGCCCAACCCGCCGCAAAATCCGACCGCACCTCGATCACGCTCGAGCCGGACGAAGGCGCGGAGGTGAAGCTGGTCATGAAGAGCGGCGCACGGGCCAACTTCACCTGGGCGTCCGACGGCGGGGCCGTGAACTATGACACGCACGGCGACGGCGCCGGCATATCCTACCATGGCTACGGCAAAGGTACGGAGCAGCGCCTCAGCGGCGTGCTGACCGCCGCTTTCGACGGCAAGCACGGTTGGTTCTGGCGCAATCGCACGGATGAAGCGGTCACGATCACCCTGACCACCTCGGGCAATTATGAGAAGGTCGAGTTCATAGACTGAGGCTCGTCCCGCCGCCTTCCGCCTCAGCGTGCGGAAGGCGGCCACCTCCGGTGATGGTCGTCGATCACGACAGGGTGGGCGTGGGCGGTGGCCGCCGCGTCGGGGCGCATGCCTTCATCAAGGTGTTCATGATCCGGCTCCAGATCGGCGTGATCATGCAGCAGATTCAGCGGATCATGCGCAGGCCAGATGACAAGCGCCAGGATCGCGCCGAGGCCGCTCAGCGCCGCCAGCACGATGAAGGCCGCCTGAGGATCCGCCTCGGCCGACACCAGGCCCGCAACGGGATAGGCGATCAGCCAGCAGGCGTGCGACAGGGCGAACTGGGCGGCGAACAGCGCAGGCCGTTCACCGGCCGTCGATGACCGCCGCAGGGCGCGGCCCGCCGGGGTGATGGTCAGGGAGTAGCCGAACCCCATGACGATCCAGAGTGCAATCAGCACCGGGTAGCTTCGGGCGAACAGCGCGCCGGCGACCAGCACCGCCGTCATCAGCAAGGCGCCTGACACCATGGCGCTGCGATCCGTCACGCGCTCCAGCACCTTCGGCAGGAATACGGCCGCCGTCATCGACCCGCCGCCGAACGCCGCCAAGGCCCATGCCGTCGCCTGCTGCGACAGGCCGAAGTTCGACTGCACCAGGACGACGGTATTGACGAAGACCATGGCGCCCCCCGCCGCCGTCGCCAGACTGACCGCCAGCAGTCCGCGCAGTCGGGGCGTCAGGACGAACAGCTTCACGCCGCCGGTGAGACGGCGCAGGAAAGGCAGGGTCTGGGCCGTCGAGAGCCGAGGCAGAACCGCCGTCACCACGAACCCGGCGGAGAGGATGAAGCCGAGCGCCGTGCCGACGAACAGGTTGTGATAGCTGATGACGGACAGCAGCACGGCCGCCAGCACCGGGCTGGCGACGCTCTCCAGATCGGCGGCCAGTCGGGAAAGTGACAGGGCCTTGGTGTACTCGCCCTCATCCTCCAGCAGGTCAGGGATCATGGCCTGGAAGGCCGGCGTGAAGGCGGCGGAGGCGACATAGAGCACCGTCATCAGGCCATAGACCTGCCAGGCTTCGTTGACGAAGGGCAAGGAGGCCGCCACGGCGGCGCGCACCACGTCCAGTGAAACCAGCAGGGTCTTGCGCGGCAGCCTGGAGGCCAGGGCGCTGGCGAAGGGCGCCACGCCGACATAGGCGATCATCTTGATCGCCAGGGCGATCCCCAGGACTTCGCCCGCTCCGGCGCCCGCCAGATCATGGGCCAAGAGGCCCAGAGCCACGGTCGCCATGCCGGTCCCCAGCAGGGCCGCGACCTGGGCGATGAACAGGTGACGATAGGCGGCGTGCTTGAGCGGCGAGAACATCATGGGTCTTTCCAAGGCGGCGGCTTCACACGCCTCCTGCGGTCCTTCGTCATTTGACCTATCCCTACCGGGGGGATAGGTCAAACCCATGGCACACATCTCTCATGCGTCGCACCCCGACGTCATCAAGCGCCTCAAGCGGGCGGAAGGTCACATTCGGACTGTCATCCAGATGATGGAGGACAAGCGCGCCTGCCTTGATCTCGCCCAGCAGCTTCACGCTATTGAAAAGGCGGTTGCGGCCGCAAAGAAGACCCTGATCCACGACCACATCGATCACTGCCTGGCGCATGCCGCTGACGGCGATCCTGTCGAAGCGCGACAGGCGATGGCGGAATTCCGAGAGATCACGAAATACCTGTGACAGGTCTGCAGGCGGCCCGGCTGACGAGCCGCAGCCCATATCGCCACGCGGCGAATTGGAAACGGCCCGGGCAGCCCGCAGGAGGGCGATAGACGGGAAACCGGGCCGTCGCCTCGATCCGGAGGGCGGAAGAGGGTTCTCCGCAACGCCGCGGCCTATCCGAGGTTCCTCCTCCCGATTTGGCGCCCCTCCGTCGAGCGCGTGAGTGGATCGATTGAAGGACCAGGTCGGCGTCTTCCTTCCCCTGCCCCGGCCCGACCACCAGCGGCTTCACGCGCCTCATCGGGCAGATCGCCCAGCAAGTCGTTCGACATCCCAAAGTCGAAATGAAGCGACCGTCGCCGGTCGTCGCGTGACTGGGAAAGCCACACCAAACCCCACGCCCCACAGCCTCGGAAGGCTGCGAACCTTTGCCTGCCGAACAGCGTTAACGAGCTATTAACGTCGCCGGCAAGGGTGGCCATGATGGACTTGAGCGTCTCAACGGCGCCGGGCGTTGCCGGACACCTCCCTTCGGCGAAGATCGCGCATCTCCGCCTCCCCTTGATCAGTGACGGGCAGCGGGTGCGCGCCCTCGACATACTCCTCTCCCTGGCGGCCCTCTGGCTGATCGCCCCCCTGCTTCTGGTGGTCGCGGCGCTGATCTATCTGAGCGACGGCGGCGCGCCGATTTTTCGACACGCGCGGGTCGGCAAGGATGGTCGGATCTTCGGCTGCCTGAAGTTCCGATCCATGATCTGCAATGCCGATGCGGCGCTGGAGGACCTGCTGAAGTCCAATCCCAACGCCCGGGAATCCTGGGAGCGGGACCACAAGCTGCATCGCGACCCGCGCGTCACCCGACTGGGCAAGTTCCTGCGCAAATCCAGCCTCGACGAACTGCCGCAACTGCTGAACGTGCTGCAGGGCGACATGAGCATCGTCGGTCCGCGCCCCATCGTGGCGGGCGAGATCGAACGGTACGGCGGCTACTTCCAACACTATTGCGCGGTGCGGCCCGGCATCACGGGCCTGTGGCAGGTCAGCGGGCGCAACGACATGAGCTATCGTCGGCGTGTGGCCTGCGATGTCCTCTATGCGCGAAACAAGTCGCTTCGGACCGATCTCAAGATCATCGTGGCGACCCTGCCCGCCGTCACCTCGGGTCGCGGCTCCTACTGATCACCTGTTAGCCGGCGGCCAGGCGCCTGGAGACACCAGAATGAATGTCGGCGGTCTTGTACGGACAATCTCTGACCACGCTCGCCGGCGAGCGACACGCTGGATCCTGGGGCTCCGCATACGCCTGCGGCATCCGACCCTTTCGAGCGATCCAACCGCCATCTGGGACTACGGCTATAGCGACATCGACGCCATCGAACTCGGCGAACGCGTCTGGGTCGGCGCCTTCACGGAAGTGATCGTTCAGCGCCACGCCAAGTATAGCCGGGTCGAGGGCCGGTTGAGGCTGGCCGACGGCGTCGTCATCTCGACGGGGGTCAATCTCAGGGCGGCAGGCGGCGCGATCCAGGTCGGAGCCGGCTCGGTCCTCAGCCAGCACTGCGTCGTCGTGGCCGCCAATCACCGGCTCGAGCCCGGCGTCGCGCGCATCCACACCCCCTGGGACGAGACCCGCTGCGGCGTCGAGATCGGAACCAATGTCTGGGTCGGCGCCCAGTGCGTTGTGCTGCCCGGCGCCCGGATCGGCGACAACGCTGTGATCGCCGCCGGCAGCGTGGTCCGAGGCGAAGTGCCGGCCGGAGAACTCTGGGGCGGCGTTCCGGCCAGCTACATCAAGACGATCGAGTGAGGCTGGTCGGATCGGCCCGGTGTTGGGCGACGACGTCCCGTGACTGAAGGATGGCCTCCGCGGCGCCCCTCGCGGTGCTCCATGCTGCGGTCTGCGAGGCGGAACACCCCGAGCTCAAGGTCAGCCCCTCCGCATCGACAACCGCCCATAGCCAGTCGTCGTCCGGGTCAAAACGAAGTTCAATCGCGAATTCAGAAAAGTCCTTGGGCAGCATGGTCCGCTCCCGTTCCTGGATTTCTCGGTTCCATGAAACAAGACGCGCGCCGGGAACCGAGGTTCCCGCTCCCCTCACGCCGCCAGGGCCACCCCCTTCATCGACACGGCGGCATCGGCCAGCAGGGTCGCGTCTACCGGCGTCGCCTTGCCGATCAGCAGGCGCCCGCCCATAAAGTCAGCCGGAGCGTTGACGGATTCGACGCAAACGACCCGATCGCCGTTCAGGTGGAAGACGGCGAAGCTGCCCGACGCCGGTTCGCCGCGCACCACCTGTCGGTCGGCGTCGAACGGCAGGCCCGCGATCTGAAGTTTCACATCATACTGGTCCGACCAGAACCATGGCACCTCGGCCGCCGGGGCGGCGCGGCCGACGATGGCGGCCGCGGCCTGCTTGGCCTGCTCCAGGGCGTTGGGAACGCTTTCCAGACGATGCATCCGTCCGCCGTGGACGGGGATGGGCCGGTGGGTCACGTCGCCGATGGCGTAGATGGAGGGGTCGCTGGTCCGCGCGTTCTCATCCACCACCACGCCGTTCTCGCAGGGCAAGCCCGCCGTCCGCGCCAGAGCCTCGCGCGCCAAAGCGCCGACGCCGACCAGCACCACGTCCGCCGCGATCAGCGTCCCGTCGGCGAGGCGGACGCCGCCGTCCTCGAAGCCCGCGACCTCGGCCCCGGTCAGGATCTCGACGCCGCGCGCCCGGTGATAGTCGGTGAAGAAGGTCGACAAGGTTTCCGACGCCACCCGCGCCAGCACCCGGTCCATGCGCTCGATCACGACCGCCTCGGCGCCGAGGGCGCGAGCCGAAGCCGCCGCCTCCAGCCCGACATAGCCCCCGCCGACCACGGCCAGCCGTTTGCCAGGGGCCAGCGCGCCTTTCAGCCGTTCGGCGTCATCCAGGGTGCGCAATTCCATCAGGTCGGGGCGGTCCGCGCCCGGAATACCCAGCTTGCGCGCCATTGATCCCGTGGCCAGGATCAACACGTCGTAGGGTTCCACCGTCCCGTCGGCGAAGGTCACGGTCTTGCCCGCGGCGTCGATGGCGGTCGCGGTGACGCCGGTGCGCAGGTCGATCTTCTGCTCGACGTAGAAGCTCTCGGGGCGCAGCAGCAGGTCCTCCAGACCCGCCTCCCCCTTCAGCCAGGCCTTGGACAGGGGCGGCCGCTGATAGGGCGCCGCCTTCTCCTCGCCCGCCAGGACGATCCCGCCCTCAAAGCCATACTGCCTCAGCAGCGCCGCCGCCGAGCCCCCCGCGTGTCCCGCGCCGATAATCAGAACCTTGGTCATGACGGCTGAAACTGAAACGCCCGTACCGACATTTCCCATCCTTGTTCAAAAAATACGGCGTCGCTCAGAACGCCTGTTGCACGTACGCGACGAGGTCTCCGTCGCGCAAAAATCGATAGCCCTACCCCCTCGCCATCAGGTCCATGTCAGCGATCCGGCGCCGCGGGCTCAACGCCAGGGTCTGAAGCCTCTGCCGGATCAGACTGCGCGAACCGGGCGCCCAGGTCATAGGCCTCTCCCGGGAAGGTCATGCGGACGAAGGTGATGCGTTCAGCGCGCCGCCAGGTCCGGCGCTCAAGGGACAGGCAGGCCGCTGCAGGGTCCACGCCCAGGATCAGAGCGGTTGCACGAGACACGTTCACGGCCCGGATCCTGTGCTCGGCCTCCGTCCATGGAACCCGCTCCAGCAGCCAGGTGCCGGGCGGAACCTCGGTGAAATCGGCGTCCCGGGCCTGGGGCACGGAGGCGAGACTGATCAACCGCTCCTCCAGCGCGAAGGGCCGACCGCTGCTGCGGTGGAGGCAGCGCAGTTCTATGACCTCTCCGGACGCGGCGAGGGCGAGCTCCTCCGCATCGCGCTTGTGCGCCGCCCGAACCTTTCGGGACAGGAGCTCGAAGTCATAAGGTTCGCCGCGATTGAGGATTTCAGCCTGGATGTCGGGAATATCCAGCACGACGGAGTGAATCCGCGGCCGGGCCACAAAGGAGCCGAACCGTCGACGTCGTATGATCATGCCCCGCTCCGCCAGAGGCGCGAGGGCCTTGTTCACGGTCATGCGCGAGCAGCCGTACTCCAGCATCAGTTCATGCTCGAAGGGGATGCGGAACCCCGGCGACCATTCGCCCGACAGGATGCGGTCGGCGATGTCGGAGCGGATGCGTCGGTGGAGTGTGAGATCCATGGTGTCGGTCCTCCGCTTCATGTCCGATGGGCGAATAGCGCTCTCAGCCTGGGCGCGTTTCGCGCTTCAATCCAACCAGGAAGCGCCGGGACGCAGAACGCCCCGGCGCAGTCTCAACGGCGGCGCTGCAGCCATTCGACGCCATCATGGATATAGGCGAAATCCTGGCGTCGGAAGGCGGTGAACAACATGATGAAGCCGCTCAGGGCCAGCCAGAGGCACCCCGTGGCGATGATGATGATCAGCGGATGGTTGAAGCTCTGGCGATCCGTGTAGTCCATGATGTGGATCATCCAGAAGAAGTCCCAGAGCCGCCAGGTGTTGGTCTTGGCGCCCGCGACCTCGCCGGTGACGGCGTTCAGGATCAGGGTCGTCTTCTCCTTGTCCGCGAACTCGACCCGCCAGGCCGGAAGCGCAAAGTCGCGCGTCTCAAGCGTGGGCTTTTCGACCAGAGACACGGAGGTCACCGGCGCCGAGCCGTTGAAGGACGCCACAGCCAGATCCTTGGCGCGGGCGTCGTCGATGAGGATGCGACGACCGTTCACAGGGTCGATCAGCTGGACGCCGGCCGGCGTCGTGGCGGCGTAGACCCAGGCGTCATGAAGAGGACGCAGCTCGATCCTGGAGATCGGCTGACCCACCGACTGGGCGATTTGAGCCAACGGCAGCAAGCCGTCGGGCGTGGGGGAAGGCGGCGCATGGACGATGGACTCATCACCGGCCACCTTGCGGTGATCGATCAGCGCCATGGCGGCGCCGCTGATGGCCCAGAGCAGGAATTGAAGACCCAGGACCAGGCCGAACCATTTGTGCAGTCTGCGGATTAGAAACATCTGATGATCCTCACGCTGCGGCTTTGCGCACGCGGCGCTTGCGGCGGAAGCTGTAGAGCAGGAGCCAGGCCCCGGTGAGGGAGGTCACCACCATCATCCAGGTCGCGACCTTGAGCAGGATGTTGTTGACGTTGTCGCGGGTCTCATAGTCCATGATGTGGAACATCCAGACGAAGTCGAACGTGCGCCACAGGTCATGGCGCTTGGCCACGAGTTCGCCGGTCTGGGGCGAGATATAGAGGGTGGGCCGCCACAGGCCTTCGAACTGCACCCGCCAGATCGGCGCCGGACGCCCCCTGATCTCGCCGGGGATTTCGTACAGCAGCTCCATTTCGCGGACCCCGCCGTCGCCGGCGTAGATCTGTTCCGCGCGCTGCCGTGCGCCGGCTTCGTCGACCAGGGGCAGCTTCTCACCGGACCGGGCGTCGAACAGGGACCGGCCGCTCGTCTGGCTGACGATATAGACCGGCTGTCCCAGCTGCTGGTCGAGACGCAGGCTTTGAGCGCCGCCGGCATTCTTGAGAATGACCGCAGGATCGACCAGACCGCCCATGGAAATCGGTTCGGCGACGGGTGTCCGCACGAGATGATCGCCATGGATGATGTCGATATGGACGGCGGTCATGTAGAGGCCGCTCACGACCCAGAAAAGGGCCTGAACGCCGATGATGAGCGCAAGCCACTTGTGGGCTTTTCGCGCTACGGAAGGCCAGCGCACCATTTGATACTCACTGTTTGGGGGACGTTGAAACACCAGGCGGGGACCATGGGGGCCGCCCGGTGTTTCTCGAGGCGGCGGGTTAGTTGAACTGATAGGTCAGGCGGACGTAGCCGCGACGGCCCAGCAGATCGTAGGTCATGGTGTCGGTATTGCCGTCGGTCCAGCTCTGGATGAAGGGCGCCTTCTTGTCGAAGAGGTTGTCGATGCCGAAGGCGATGTCGGCCTTCTCACCCAGGCGATAGGCGAACTGGGCCTTGTGGTAGAAGAGGTTCGGCGTCTCATAGCCGATGTCGCCCGGCGCGGCGTTGAAGTCCGTGGCCTTGCCGATCAGTTGCACCGAATAGGTCGCCGTCCAGCGATCGTCGACAACCGAGGCGCTGACGTTCGACCGCCAGTGGGGATAGCCGCCGTTGCCGCCGCCGATATGGCCGTCGAAGATGATCGGATCGGCGCCCAGGAAGGGCGTGACGACATATTCGCCGAGATAGGTAGTGTTCCAGTCGAGGCTGGCGCGGCGGTCGCCGAGATCAAAGGCGTAGCGCGCCCCGATGTCGACGCCCTTCATGGTTTCCAGGCCGGCGTTGGTCGGCTGGGCCGAGAGGAAGTTCACTTCGCCGGTCAGGGGACTGCGGGTGAAGTTGTTCGGGCCGCAGAAGGGGTGGTTCATGCCCGGCGAGGCGTAGCAGATGGCCAGCTTGGTGGACCCGGGGATGGAGCGGATCGCGTCTTCGATCTTGATGTCGAAATAGTCGACGGTCAGGGACAGGCCTTTGACCTGCTCAGGTTGCCAGACCAGACCCAGGGTGAGGGTCTCGGCCGTTTCGGGCGAGAGCTTCTGATTGCCGCCGACCGTGGTCAGGACCGTGTTGCCGAGCTGCACATAGTTGGCCGGCACGCCCGAAGCCTGGCAGTTGGCGATCAGGGTCGCGTTTCCGCTGGTGCTGTAGCGGCTGCACGGATCAGTCGTCGTCAGATTGCCCTCTGCAACGCCGCCGAACAGCTCAGGCACGCTCGGAATCCGGAAGCCGGTGCCGAAGGTGGCCCGCAGGCGCAGACTGTCGATGACGCTCCAGTTCAGGCCCAGCTTGTAGGTGGTGTTGCCGCCGAACAGGTCATAGTCCGAGTAGCGGACGGCCGCGTCGAGCTCGAGCCTTTGGATGAACGGCAGGTCGGACAGGAGGGGCGCCGACAGTTCGACATAGGCTTCCTTGGCCTTGGTCTCGCCGGAAATGGGGTCCTGCTGGTTGGTGTTGGCGATGCCCAGAACGGTCAGGGCGTCAGGATCGCGCCAGCCCTTTTCCTCGCGGTAGACGAGACCGGCCGCGGCGGCGAGCGGGCCGGCCGGGAGCTGGAGCACGGTGCCGGTGACATCGAGCGTCAAGCTGCGCTGCTCGTTGCCGCCGGTGTCGCGCGAGGTGAAGAGGATGTAGTCCAGGACCTCCTGGCTGAGATCGCCGGCGCCCAGATAGTCGCCGCAGGGGATGGCCGCGCCCGGCGTCGGGCTGCAGACGGCGGTGTTCAGGGTTTCGCCGACCCGTTGAAGGTTGGCGATATTGGTCATCCCGTCGACGCCGGTGTTGCGTCCCCAGTTGACGGCGGCTTCCCAGGTCCAGTCGCCGGCGATGGCGCCCCGGGCGCCGCCGACGAACCGGTAGGTGTCGGTTTCCTGGAAGAAGTGACGCGGTCCCGGTTCGGCGAGACGCCGCGCGATGAGGGTGATGTCCTCGCCCGTCGGATTGGTCGGATGGGTCGCCGCGAACTTCAGGTTCCGCAAGGCCCCTGGCGCTGCGAGCTGGTTGCTTTCCCTGTGGGTGAAGAAGACCTCGCCGAACAGGCTGACGGTGTCCGTCAGCTGGTAGTCGGCCAGGATGGCCGTGCTGAGACGCTCGATCGGCGACACGGCGTTGAGGAAGGGGTTGCCGTTATAGTTATGCTTGGCGGCGTTGTAGGGCTCGAAGAAGTCCCCGTCGCCGCCCGGGATCTGGTTGAAGTTGATCTGCTGGCCGTTGGGAAGCACGGCCCGGCCCCCGAGCGTCGTGGCGCTCGCGACGCAGGCCAGCTTTCCGCCGATCTCGCCCAGGCCGCAGGGGGCGCGGCTCGCCAGGTTGACGGCTTCCGTCTTCTGATAGGTCAGGGCGGCGGTGACCCCGCCGCGGTCGCCGCGCATGCCCCACAACAGGTCGAAGGAGAGGTCCTGGCCGTCGCCTTCGTCCGTGACGCCATACTTGCTTGAGAGCTTGAGGCCCTCGAAATCGTTGATGGTGACGATGTTGACCACGCCCGCGACGGCGTCGGCGCCATAGATGGCGGAGGCGCCGTCCTTCAGCACGTCCATTCGGCCGATAATGGCGGTCGGGATCATGTTCAGATCCGGCGCACTGTTGGCGCCCGTGCCGCCGTTGACGATCCGCCGACCGTTGATCAGCGTCAGGGTCCGGTTGATGCCGAGGCCTCGCAGATTGACCTGCGCCGTGCCGTAGCCGTTGCCGGTCCAGTAGGAGTTCGTCTGATTGCCGGCGGCCCCTGCGGACGAGGGCAGCCGCTGCAGCAGCGCCTCCACGTTCGTGATCCCCGTGCGCTCGATATCCTCGCCGGTGACGACCGTGGCGGGACCGACCCCGCTGATGTCCTGGCGTTTGATCCGGCTGCCCGTGACGACGATTTCGCCGACACTGGTCGTCTCCGCTTCCTGGGCCGATGCGGGCATTCCGCACATGGCGGCGGTGATTACCGCACCTGCGAACAAGAGCCTCTTTTTCGTACGGTTCATGGTCATTCCCCTCGCGTTTCGGCCCAGACGAACCGGTCCTGCACCGCCACGTTCCGGTCGGGTACTGAGGGAGTCAACTCATGTATATACATATGAAGGCAGCCAAACCCTCATGCTTCATGCCTGCATTTGCCAGAAATGTGCAAAGAACTGACGCATTTTGCACAAAATAAACACAAATTCGTCACCTCGTTCGTAAGCACGGGTTGGACATAACTATTTTACGGCGCACCAAATGATGACGGCTAAACTCATTGTGCGATGCAATATTTCTTACTCGCTCCCGTACTGGCCAATACGCATTCACGAGCCCCCTCCCCTCGAACTAATTGGATCGAAGCGAGAATATTTTTCGGGAGCCCGCGACTCGGTCCTGGACGGCGGAGCCCGACCAGGCTGAGACGGCGCAAGCCCGAAGCGAAGTGCGCTCCCCACGGCGGATCCCATGCGGATCACGGGCAGTCTTGTCTGGATCGGCAGGCCATAGCCCGACTTGCGTGCACTAACAATTCTATTATCTTGGAACTATGGAATCAGAATCCGCCATCCTTGCTCTGGCCGCCCTGGCGCAGCCCACGCGCCTGGAGACCTTCCGCCTGTTGGTCCGGCACGAACCCGCTGGCCTGCCCGCCGGAGAGATCGCGGACGCGCTAGCCGTGCCCGCCAACACCATGTCGGCGCATCTGGGGGTTCTGTCCCGTGCCGGTCTGATCAGTTCGGAGCGTCGCAGCCGGTCGATCATCTACCGCGCCGACCTTGATCGCCTTCAGGCGCTGGTCCTGTTCCTGCTGAAGGACTGCTGCCAGGGCCGCGCCGAACTGTGCGAGCCCCTGCTGGCCGAACTCAACCCCTGCCGCACCTGAGGCCCCCATGGACGTCGTCATCTATCACAACCCCGCCTGCGGGACGTCGCGCAACACCCTGGCCCTGATCCGCCATGTCGGGATCGAGCCGCATGTCATCGAGTATCTGAAAACGCCGCCCAGCCGCGCCATGATCCTGGGGCTGGT
>NZ_DASWXW010000059.1:0-14590 GCF_036405315.1 Brevundimonas sp.
GCCCGGCGCGGCAGCCCCCTGGTCGTCGGCTGGGGCGAGGGCGAGATGTATCTGGGCTCGGACGCCCTGGCCGTCGGTCCCTTCACCCAGAAGATCTCCTACCTTGAGGAAGGCGACTACGTCGCCATGACCCGTTCAGGCGCGCGCATGTTCGACGCCTCGGGCCGTCCGGCCGACCGCCCCGTGGTTCAGGTCTCGGCCTCCTCGGCTATGGTCGAGAAGGGCGCCTATCGCCACTTCATGGAGAAGGAAGTCCACGAGCAGCCCGACAGCGTCCAGCACACCCTGTCGGAATACCTCGACCTGGTGACGGGCACGGCCAAAAAGCAGGCGATCGATTTCGCCGCCGTCGACCGCATCCAGATCATCGCCTGCGGCACCGCCTTCTACGCCGGTCAGATCGGCAAATACGCCTTCGAGAAATATGCCGGCCTGCCCTGCGACGTCGAGATCGCCTCGGAGTTCCGCTACCGCTCCCCGGCCCTGACGCCCGGCACGGTCGCCGTGGCCGTCAGCCAGTCGGGCGAGACCGCCGACACCCTGGCCAGCCTGACCTGGTGCAAGGCGCAGGGGCTGAAGACCGCCGCGATCGTCAACGTCCACACCTCGTCCATGGCGCGCGAGGCCGAGGTCCTGTGGCCGACCCACGCCGGGCCGGAGATCGGCGTCGCCTCGACCAAGGCCTTCACCGCCCAGGTCTCGGCCCTGCTGGCCCTCGCCGTCGCCGCCGGCGTGGCGCGCGGCAAGATCGACGCGACGCGCGAGGCCGAACTGGTCAAGGCCCTGTTCGAAGCCCCGCGCCTGATCGCCGAGGCCCTGCAGATGGACGGCCAGATCCGCGCCATCGCCCACGACCTGGCCAAGGCGACCGACGTCCTGTTCCTGGGCCGGGGCGCCATGTTCCCCCTGGCCATGGAGGGCGCGCTGAAGCTGAAGGAGATCAGCTACATCCACGCCGAAGGCTACGCCGCCGGCGAGTTGAAGCACGGCCCCATCGCCCTGGTGGACGAGAAGACCCCCATCATCGCCCTGGCCCCGCTGGACGAGGTCTATGAGAAGACCGCCTCCAACCTGCAGGAGGTCGCCGCGCGCGGCGGCCCGGTGGTCATGATCGCCCCGGCGGCGGCCCCCGCCCCGCACGGCGCCGGCATCCGCCGCGTCGACGCCCCCGACTGCCACCCGTTGATCGCGCCCCTGGTCTACGCCGTGCCGGTGCAGCTGCTGGCCTATTACACCGCCGTCCAGAAAGGCACGGACGTCGACCAGCCGCGCAACCTGGCCAAGTCGGTGACGGTGGAATAGCCTCTTTCCTCCCTGTCACGCAGCGATGGGGAGGTGGCGCGGACGCGTAGAGGCCGTGACGGAGGGGGCGACTCCACGTCAGCCGGGCGCGCCGCCCCCTCCACCACTTCGTGGTCCCCTTTCCATTGCATGGGGAGGAAAAGAAGCGACCCGCCGTACGCCCTCCCGTTTGGAACCGTCACGTTTTCCGCCTATGAAAGCCGGCTAACGGCTGCTCAGGACGACCGATGACGACTTCCCCCGCCCGCCTTCGCAAGGCGGTCCTTCCCGTGGCCGGCCTCGGCACCCGCGTGTTGCCCGGCACCAAGACCACGCCGAAGGAGCTGCTGAACGTCGTCGACCGGCCGATCCTCTCCTACATCGTCGAAGAGGCGCGCGAGGCGGGGATCGAGCACATCGTCTTCGTCACCGGTCGCGCCAAACAGGCCATCGAGGACTATTTCGACCACCAGATCGAGCTGGAGGCCCAGCTGGCGGCCAAGGGCAAGACCGAGATCCTGGCGGCCATGAACGCCGAACTGGCCACGGCCGGCGAGATGAGCTTCACCCGCCAGATGCAGCCCAAGGGTCTGGGCCACGCCGTCTGGTGCGCCCGCGACATCATCGGCCATGAACCCTTCGCCGTCATCCTGCCTGACGTCATCGTCGATTCTCGGCCCGGCGCCTTGAAGCAACTGGCGGACCTCTACGCCGAGGTCGGCGGCAACGTCATCGGCGTGGAGGCCGTGCCCGAGTCGGAGACCCACAAATACGGCATCGTCGATCCGTCCGACCGTGACGGCCGCCGCCTGGCCATGAAGGGCATGGTCGAAAAGCCGAAACAGGGCACGGCCCCGTCCAACATGTCGATCTCGGGCCGCTACATCCTGCAACCGGAAATCTTCGACCTGCTGGAGACCCAGGAAAGCGGCGCCGGCGGCGAGATCCAGCTGACCGACGCCATGGACCGGCTGATGAAAACCCAGACCTTCACCGCCTATGAGTACGAGGGCGTCACCCACGACTGCGGCGACAAGATCGGCCTGCTGCGCGCCAACGTCGCCCTGGCCCTGAAACGCCCTGATCTGGGCGAGGCGACCCGCGCGGCGATCACCGCCCTGCTCTGAGCCTCAAGAACGTCGACGGCGACGGCCCCGGTCCTTCGCCGAGGCGTCGAACCCCGCGCTCGCCGGGCTCAAGCCGAGTCAGGAACGCGCTTGTGAAGTTCCGACGGCATTCATTCAGAACAAAGACCGCGCTGGTCTGTTGTCAGGCATCAGTCGGTCGCTGGCCTTTTGAGGAGGGACAAGCGCAGCGGAAGGGCGATCAGGAGATCGCAAGATGCAATCGACGATCATAGGAGCAGCCTTGCTGCTCGCCATCGCCACCCCCAGCGGCGCCCAGCCGCAAGCCACACGGCCCGCCAGAGACGCCGAAGTCGTCATCGTTTCCTACGCCGACCTCGACCTGAACCAGCCGACAGGGTCCAGGATTCTGGAGCATCGTCTCAGAGTGGCCGCGCGGCGCACCTGCAGCGACGCCAATCTGGTCATGACCCATTATCTGGTCCGCCACGCGTGCATCAAGGACGCCGTGGCGGACGGTTGGGCTCAGGTCGCCGTCCACCGCTCGGCCCGATCCGCGGAGAACCGCACGATCACGCTGGCGGCCCTGGGCTCGCAGGCCCGGCCCTAGAGGCGGTCGCGCGCTCCCGCAGTCGCGGAGCGCGCGTCTCGCCGCCCATGACGACGCATGCGCGTCATGCTTTCGCCCGCCCTCGCCATCGGCTAGGCAGGAAGGAGACAGAGACGACACAAGGGTCGACCGATGCGCGTGATGATCTTGGGCGGCGACGGCTTCTGCGGCTGGCCCACGGCCCTGCACCTGTCGGCGCGGGGCTGGGACGTGCTGATCGTCGACAACCTGAGCCGCCGTAACATCGATAATGAGCTGGAGATCCAGTCCCTGACCCCCATCCGCACCATGGGCGAGCGCATCAAGGCGTGGCGCGAGGTTTCAGGGCGGACCATCGACTTCGTCAATCTGACGGTCGGCAAGGAGTTCGACCGCCTGGTCGCCCTGATCCGGGACTGGGCGCCCGACAGCGTCGTCCATTTCGCCGAGCAGCGGGCGGCCCCCTATTCGATGAAGTCGGCGCGGCACAAGCTCTACACCGTCGACAACAATCTGAACGCCACCAACCACCTGCTGGCGGCCATCGTCGAGAGCGGGCGGGACGTGCACCTGGCCCACCTGGGGACCATGGGGGTCTATGGCTACACCACGGCGGGCCTGCGCATCCCCGAGGGCTATCTGAAGGTGACGGTCGACACCGACTTCGGCCCCTCCGAACAGGAGATCCTGTTCCCGCCGAACCCCGGCAGCATCTACCACATGACCAAGACCCAGGACGCCCTGCTGTTCCAATTCTACGCCAAGAACGACGGCCTGCGGATCACCGACCTGCACCAGGGCATCGTCTGGGGGGCCCAGACCGAGGAGACCCGTCAGGACGAGCGCCTGATCAACCGCTTCGACTATGACGGCGACTACGGCACGGTGCTCAACCGCTTCCTGATGCAAGGCGCGCTTGGCTATCCGCTGACGGTGCACGGTTCGGGCGGCCAGACGCGGGCCTTCATCCACATCCAGGACACGGTGCGCTGCGTCGAGCTGGCGCTGAACAACCCGCCGAAGTCAGGCGACCGGGTCAAGATCCTCAACCAGATGACCGAGAGCCGCCGCGTCCGCGACCTGGCCCGGATGGTGGCCGACATGACCGGCGCCGAGGTTCATAACGTGCCCAACCCGCGCCTGGAGGCCGACGAGAACGAACTGGTCGTCGCCAACGACCAGTTCCGCGACCTGGGCCTGAAACCCATCACCCTGGCCGAGGGCCTGATGGCCGACGTCACCGACATCGCCCGCCGCTACGCCGACCGCGCCGACCGCGCCAAGATCCCGTGCGTCTCCAGTTGGAACGGCAAGCGCGCCCAAGCGCTGCAGTCACAGGGGGCGGAGGCTCCGCCCGCCGCCAAGACCGCTTGAACGCGCCGCCTGACCGGACCGCCATGACTCAGCCTGCCGCCGCCTCGCCTTCGCTTCTGGTCTTCGGCGGCGGCTACCTGGGGCTTGAGGCGGCGCGCGAGGCCTTGCGTCGAGGCGGCCGCGCCTTCGCCACCTCGCGCGATCCGGCTCGGCGCGCGGAACTGACCGCGGCGGGCGCCGTCGCGGTCGATCCCGCCGACGACCAGGCCTTGCAGGCCGCCGTGGCCGGCGCCTCGGCCATCCTGATCACCGCCGCGCCAGACGGCGCCGGCTGCCCCGGCCTGAAGACCCTGATTCCGGCGTTGACGGCCTCGGGCGCCTATCCGGACTGGATCGGTTACGTCTCCTCGACCGCGGTCTATGGCGACCGGGCGGGCGGCTGGGCCTTCGAGGACGACGAACTGAACGCCGCCAGCCTGGAGGGCGCACGTCGCGTGCGGGCCGAACAGGACTGGCTGGACGCCGGACGCGGCATGGGGCTGACGGTGCAGATCTTCCGCCTGCCCGCCATCTACGGTCCCGGTCGGTCGCCGCTGGACCGCCTGCGCGACGGCACGGCCCGGCTGGTGAAGAAGCCCGGCCAGGTCTTTAACCGCATCCATGTCGAGGACGCCGTGGCCGGCTTCTTCGCCTCCATGGCTCGCCCGCATCCGGGCCGCGCCTACACCCTGGCCGACGATGAACCGGCGCCGGCGGACGTTGTCATGGCGGGAGCCGCTGCGCGCCTGGGCCTGCCCCTGCCGCCCGAGGTGTCGCTGGACGACCCGTCCGTGTCGGACGCCATGCGCCGCTTCTACAACGACAATAAACGCCTCTCGAACGCCCGCGCCAAGGCCGAGCTGGGCTGGCGGCCGAAGTATCGCAACTGGCGCGAGGGGTTGGAGGCGCTCATCCGCCAGGGCGGATGAGCAGCCTTGGTGGGCCGCGGTCAGAAGGCTCCGCCTTCTCGACCCGACGCGGCCTGGCGCTTCGCGCGCCCATCTGCGCTCAAGCAGTCCGCCGCCGCGCGGCGAGCGGTAGCGCCCTTCTTTCTTTAGAAGGGAAGAATATTCCGCTGGCGGCTGTAGCTCATGGTGCCGACATTGGCGCCCAGGCGCAGGCCGACGCCGGTGCGGATGGGGGCCAGGACGATGCCGTCGGCGCGCTGATAGTTCACGCCCAGGCCGGCGACCAAGTAGGCTGAGCCCTCGACGCCGGGATAGCGGCGATAGAGCATGTCAGGGTGATAGAGGCCGTAGACCAGGGTGAAGACCCGGCTGGCGTTGCCGCCCACGTCCCAGCCGATCGAGATGCCCTGCCAGAAGACTTCCTGCGAGGCCGACAGGTCCTTCATGTGCAGGGCGCCGCGGCCATAGCGGACGCCGATGGCGGCGGCGCCAGCGGCTTCCTCGCCGGCGATATAGGCGGTCGGACGGTCGCCCTGTTCGGCGAAGATGCGCTCGATGGCCGAACCCATGGCCTCGGCGGCGATGCCCATCTCACGCGAGCCGGCGGCGACCAATTCCTCGAAGGTATAGGCCTGGGCCGTCTGGTCTGAAGCGATCGGATAGTTGGGGTCGGTCGGCTGGCGCGTGCTCGCGCAAGCGCCGAGGCCCACGGGCAGGGCGCCGGCGGCGGCGAGACCGAGGCTGGTGCGGATCATTTGGCGGCGATGCATGTCAAGGCTCCTGACAGGGGACGGGGCGCCCATCGTCGCGGGCTTGGCCCACCGTCCGTGTCTTTTGCGGCAGCCTTGGGGCTGTAAGGTTAACCGATCCTTGCTGGAGCGTGATCCGTCCGGTTCCAGCCGATCAAGGCTTCGTCAGCAGGGGCGGTTGAGCCCCTGCTGACCAAACAGGCCCCGCACATCAGCTCCGCAGGACCGCGCTGGCCTTGGCCGCGGCGGCGACGATCTTGGCCGTCAGGGCTTCGATCTCGGCTTCGGTCAGGGTGGCGGCGCGCGGCTGGATCTCGACTTCCAGAGCGACCGACTTCTGGCCCTCGGGCACGCCCTGGCCGCGATAGACGTCGAAGACGCGCACCTCGGCGATCAGGGCCTTGTCGGCGCCGGCCACGGCGCGGGTCAGGTCGCCCACGGCCTTGGCCTCGTCCAGCAGGAAGGCGAAGTCGCGGCTCAGCGGCATCAGGTTCGGCAGGTCCGCCGCGCCGCGCGCCTTGCCCGACTTGCCGCGCGGCTCCGGCACGGCGTCGAGGATGATCTCGAAGGCCAGCATGGGAGCGTCGGCGTCCAAGGCCTTGAGCACGCGCGGGTGAAGGGCGCCGAACTCGACGATGACGTTCTTGGGCCCCAGTTGCAGCCGCGCCGAACGGCCGGGGTGCCACCAGTCCTGGTTGAAGCCTTGGGCCAGCTGCAGCGAGGCGACCGGCGCGCCGATCTCCTCCAGCAGGGCGAACAGGTCGGCTTTGAGGTCGAACAGGGCGTCCTCGCCCGCGCCGCCCCAGTGACGGTCGGGGTGGGGCGCGACCAGGCCGGCGATGGCCGTGCGCTGGCCGGTCGGCTGGTCGTTCAGATAGATCGGGCCGATCTCGAACAGGGCCGCGTCGGCGTGGCCGCGCGCGGCGTTGCGCGCCGCCGCCTGGATCAGGTTGGGCAGGATCGACGGCCGCATGCAGTCGAGGTCCGCCGCGATGGGGTTTTCCAGCACCAGCCGCTCATCGCCGCCGCCGAACAGGACGGCCGTCGACTGCTTGGTGAAAGACCAGGTCACGGCCTCGGCGTAGCCCAGAGCCGCCAGGGCGCGACGGGCCGTGCGGACGCGGGCCTGACGCGGGTTCAGCACGCCGCCGGGGGCGCGGGTGACTTTGGGCAGGGGCGTGTGCGGCAGGGCGTGGAAGCCCTCGATGCGCGCCACCTCCTCGACCAGATCGGCCGGCCCCTCGACGTCGCGACGCCACGACGGCGGCACCACGGTCCAGGGCGAACCGCGCATGACGGTGAAGCCTAGGGCGGTCAGAATCTCGAAGATGCGGTCATCGGTCAGGCTCAGACCCGACAGGCGCTTCACATAGGCGGGATCGAAGGCGAAGCCCTCGGGGGCGGCCGGAGCCTGGCCCGCGACCGTGATCTCGGACGGCTCGCCGCCGCACAGGTCGAGGATCAGCTGGGTCGCCAGCTCCAGGCCCGGCACGACCGAGGCCGTGTCCACGCCGCGCGCGAAACGGTACTGAGCGTCCGAGCTGATGCCCAGCGAACGGCCCGTCTGGGCGATGGCCAGGGGGTCGAACCAGGCGCTCTCGACGAAGACGTCGACCGTTTCGTCCGAGCAGCCGGTGCTTTCGCCGCCCATGACGCCGCCCAGACCGATGGGGCGCTCGCCGTCGGCGTCGGCGATGACGCAGTCGGCGGGCGAGACGGCGTAGGTCTTGCCGTCCAGGGCGATCAGGTGCTCGTGTTCGCCCGTGTCCTTGGCGACCAGACCGCCGCGCACGACAATCTGATGGCCCGACAGCTTGGCCAGGTCATAGACGTGAAGCGGCCGAGCGCGGTCGTAGGAGATCAGGTTGGTGATATCGACCAGACGGTTGATCGAGCGCAGGCCGACGGCCGTCAGGCGGTGCTGCAGCCAGTCTGGCGACGGCCCGTTCTGCACGCCGCGGATCACCCGGCCGGCGAAGACCGGGCACAGATCGGCGTTATCGATCCGCACCGAGATCGGCGAGGCGAAGCCGCCCGCGACCGGCGTGATCTCCGGCGTCGTCAGTCGGCCCAGACCCGTGGCGGCCAGGTCGCGGGCGATGCCCGCCACGCCCAGCCAGTCGGGCCGATTCGGCGTCACCTCGAAGTCGATCACCGGCTCGGCGCCGAAGACCCCGGCGGCGGGCTGGCCGACCTGCAGGTCGTCGCTCAGCTCCAGAATGCCGTCGCTGTCGTCGGCCAGCTCCAGCTCTGCGCCCGAGCAGAGCATGCCGTGGGAGACCACGCCGCGCACCGGCTTCTCGACCAGGGTCACGCCCAGGCCGGGCACATAGGCGCCGATGGGGGCGTAGATGGTGGTCAGGCCCGCCCGCGCGTTCGGGGCGCCGCAAACGATCTCCTTGCGGCCGTCCACGGTGTCCACCTGACAGACCTGCAGCCGGTCGGCGTTGGGGTGGCGTTCGGTCGAGACGATCTTGGCCACGGTGAAGGGGGCCAAGGCGGCGATGGGGTCTTGGACCTCCTCGACCTCCAGGCCGGCCATGGTCATGGCGGCGGCGACCTGTTCGACCTCGGCGGTCGTGTCGAGGTGTTCCTTCAGCCAGGAAAGGGTGAACTTCATTGGGCGGCTCCGCCGCCGAGGGCCTGGACCATGTTGTCGAGGAAGCCGGCAGCGCCGGTGAAGCCGACGCCGAGGAAGCGGCAGTTGACGAACTGGCAGTTCTTGAACGGCACGACGCCCACGACCTGCCGCGGCCCGACCGGGGACAGCATCAGATTGCGCGGATCGCCGTTGGAGACACCCATGTCGCAGCCGTCGAACGAGCAGCCCTCGACCGGCAGGATCACGGCGGGGCCTTCGATCAGGCAGCCTTCGAAGCGACGATTCTCGATCATCTGCGAGCCGGCGCGCGCCGTTTCGAGAAACAGCTGCGGCAGCCAGACGTTGACGTTCGTATAGGCGGGGCCTGCGCCGAGCGGCTCAAGCGTGATGGCGGCGGTACTGGTCACGTCGGTCATGCCGGGGTCGCTTCTTTACGGGCGCTGAGAAGATCCTGTTCAATGCCGTCCAGGAGCGCCGGCGAGCCGGTGAAGCCGACCTGGACGAAGCGGCAGCGCACGAAGCGGCAGTTCGCCATGCCGACGGCGCCGGCGATCATGTCGCCGCGCGGATCGAGCAGAAGGGTGCGCGGGTTCTCGGCCACGCCCAGGTTGCAGCTGTCGAAGCTGGTGCCGTTCATCACGGCCATCACCGCCGGACCTTCGATCAGGCATTCGGTGAAGGTCTTGCCGTCGATGACGGTCTGGCCGGCGTTCATATGGTGCACCGACAAGGAGGGCAGCCAGACGGCTTCCTTTTCGAAGGTCGTGCGAGCCACCAATTCGCGGCCGAATTTTTCCTCAGCGGCCATCGGGGTCTGGTCGGTCATGTCAAAACTCTCGGAAATCAGCTGAGGCCGCTGGCCGGGTTGGGCGCGGCGAAGGCGGAGAAGCCATAGTGCGCCAGCCAGCGCGTATCGGCCTCGAACATGGGGCGCAGGTCGGAGACGCCGTACTTCAACATGGCCAGGCGATCGACGCCCATGCCGAAGGCGAAGCCCTGATATTCGTCCGGGTCGATGCCGCAGTTGCGCAGCACATTGGGGTGAACCATGCCGCAACCGAGGATCTCCAGCCAGTCCTCGCCCTCGTTCAGGGTCAGCTTGCCGCCCGAGCGGTCGCAGCGGATGTCCATCTCGGCCGAGGGTTCGGTGAAGGGGAAGTGGTGCGGACGGAAGCGGGCGTTGACGTCGTCCAGCTCGAAGAAGCGGGCGATGAAGGTCTCCAGCGTGGTCTTCAGGTGCCCCATGTGAATGTCGCGATCGATCACCAGACCTTCGATCTGATGGAACATCGGGGTGTGGGTGGCGTCGGAATCCTTACGGAAGGTGCGGCCGGGCGCGATGATGCGGATCGGCGGCTTCTGAGTTTGCATGGTCCGCACCTGCACCGGGCTGGTGTGGGTGCGCAGCACCTTGCGCTCGCCCGTTTCCGGGTCGGGCTTGAGGAAGAAGGTGTCGTGCATTTCCCGCGCCGGATGCTTGGGCGGGAAGTTCAGGGCGGTGAAGTTGTGGAAGTCGTCCTCGATGTCCGGGCCTTCGGCGACAGCGAAGCCCATCTCGGCGAACAGGGCGATCATCTCGTCCATCACCTGCATGGTCGGGTGCACCCCGCCCTTGCGGCGCGGGCGGCTGGGCAGGGTCAGGTCGACCCGCTCGGCCAGCAGGCGGGCGTCCAGGTCGGCGGCCTCCAGCTCGGCCTTCCTGGCGGCGATGGCGGCGGTCACACGGTCGCGCAGGCCGTTGATGATCGGCCCCTGTTCGCGGCGTTCGTCGGGGCTGAGCGCGCCCATGCCCTTGAGCAGGGCCGAGACGGTCCCCGTCTTGCCGAGGGCGGCGACGCGCACCTCCTCGATCGCGGCGACGCTTGGCGCCGCTCCGATGGCGTTGATCAGGTCGAGTTCTAGCTGGGCGAGATCGGTCATGGTCCGCAGCGTCTAGCCCGACACGGCCGTCACGCAAAGCCTTCAGCGTCGATCAGGCCTAGTCCGCGAGAACGAAAGTGACCTTCATGTTGACCCGGTATTCGGCGATCTCGCCGTTGCGGACCACGACCTTCTGGTCCTGGATCCAGGCCCCTTCGACATGACGCAGGGTCTTGTCGGCCCGGGCTATCCCCTGGGCGACGGCGTCGTCGAAGCTGACGGTGGACGATGCGGTGATCTCGGTGACGCGGGCGACGGACATGGGCGAAGCCTCCTGAACCGCCGGCTCGCCTGTCGAACCGGCTGCCGAACCCAACGCCCAATCCGTCGAAAAGTCAGGCTTGACCATGAAAAACGCCCGCCCCGGCAAGCGGAACGGGCGTTGTTTCTCTTTTGGCGCTCTCGTGCGGCTTGCGGAGCCGCGCGACTTGAGCGCGATCGCGAGACTTAGGCGGCCAGAGCGGCGCGGACCTTGTCGGCGATGGCCTTGAAGCTGGCTTCGTCGGCGGCGATCGTCGACAGGACCTTGCGGTCCAGCACGATGCCGGCCTTGTCCAGGCCGTGGATGAATTGCGAGTAGGTGAAGCCTTCGATGCGAGCCGCGGCGTTGATGCGCTGGATCCACAGGGCGCGGAACGAACGCTTCTTGTTGCGGCGGTCGCGGTAGGCGTACTGGCCGGCACGATCAACAGCGGCCTTGGCGGCGCGGATCGTATTCTTGCGGCGACCGTAGAAGCCCTTGGCTTGACCCAGAACCTTCTTGTGTTTGGCGTGGGACGTTACGCCCCGTTTGACGCGAGCCATGTCGCTATCCTTTCAAATTCTTACGTGGAGATCAGATCGAGATGCGCGCGCCGATCAGGCGTACGGCATGTAGGACTTGATCTTCTTGGCGTCGGCGTCGGCCATGACCGAAGTGCCGCGGTTTTGGC
Source organism: Brevundimonas sp. (assembly GCF_036405315.1). Classification (GTDB taxonomy): domain Bacteria; phylum Pseudomonadota; class Alphaproteobacteria; order Caulobacterales; family Caulobacteraceae; genus Brevundimonas. Next base: position 11,420 of record NZ_DASWXW010000059.1, read on the forward strand.
GGATGTACTTCGAGTTGTGGCTGATCAGACGGTGGCGCTTGCCGGCGACGCCGGCCTTCACCTTGCCCGTGGCCGTGAATTTGAAGCGCTTTTTGGCGCCAGACTTCGTCTTCAGTTTCGGCATTTTCACTCTCTCTATTTTAGTGGGCTACCGCTCTTCGAGCTACATGAGCCCGTAGTGCGGAGCTGAAACGAACAGCCCAGGCATGCCTGTTAGCCCGGCGGTTCGGTACGCGAAGGCGCGGCTTGTACGGCGCCGCCCTCCCAAAAGCAAGACGCCCGGCCCAGACATCTGTCCGAACCGGGCGTCAAACCGTATCGAGATCGAAGGCTGCTTAGCGCGGCGCCAGGATCATGATCATCTGGCGGCCTTCCATACGCGGAGCGTATTCGACCTTGGCGACCTCGTCGAAGTCGGCCTGGACCTTGTTGAGCAGTTTCATGCCCAGTTCCGGGTGCGCCATTTCACGACCGCGGAAGCGCAGAGTCACCTTGACCTTGTCGCCCTCCTCGAAGAAGCGGTGCATCGACTTGGCCTTCACGTCGTAGTCGTGGGTGTCGATGTTCGGACGGAGCTTGATTTCCTTGAGCTCGACGACCTTCTGACGCTTGCGCGCCTCGGCCTTCTTTTTCTGCTCCTGGAAACGATGCTTGCCGTAATCCAGGATCTTGCAGACCGGCGTCTCGGCGTTGCCGACGATCTGGACCAGATCGAGACCGGCCTCTTCGGCGGCTTCCAGGGCGGCGGACAGCGGCATGACGCCCTGTTTCTCGCCGTTCTGATCGATCAGCAGAACGCGGGTGGCGCGGATTTCCTGGTTGATGGGCGGCCCGTCCTTGACGGGCGGCGCTTGCATGGGACGGCGAATGGGCGTCGTTTCCTTATGTGGTCAGAAGAGCAGGCGATAAATCTCGCAGGGATCAGCGCGCGACAGAGCGGCGCGTTCCCGGCGGCGGGAATATGACGACAGAAGCCCCGTAATTCAAGGCTGGTCGGGGTTTGCGCCGCCGATGTAGGCCTCGTGCAAGGCCAGCACCCCCTCGAAGACGTGATCGACCGTCAGGTCTTCGATCGGCGCGAACTGTCCCCGCGTCTCATTGGAGGCGACGGTGCGGGTCTTCGGACCCCACGGCCCGTAGAGCCACCATTCGGTCGGCCCGAACAGGCCGAGCGTCGGCCGGCCCAGGGCCGCCGAGACATGCATCAGGCCCGAGTCATTGCCCACGAACAGGGCCGCGCGGTCGATGAGGGCGGCGGAACAGAGGATGTCGCCCTTGCCCACGCCGTCGATGGCGCGCATCCCTGCGGCCTCCAGCGCCGGGGTCGCGGGCGGCCGGTCGCCGGGGCCGCCGACAGGCATGAAGCGCCAGCCGTCGAAGCGGGGTTCGGCCTTCAGCTTCTCGACCAGTTGACCCCAACGGTCGGCGGGCCAGGACTTGCCCGGCTGGTGGGCGATGGGCGCCAAGGCGATGATCGGGCCTTCGCCCGGCCCTGCCTGAAGCTGAGGATCGATGACGGCGGCGGCCTCGGCGCGGGCCTGGGCGTCGAGGAAGATCTCCGGATCCAGCGGCGCTGCCGAACCCATCAGGCGCGACACCATCTCGACCTTGCGCAGGCCGGTTTCCCAGCGGCGATTATAGACGATGCGGCGTTTGGCCGGGATCAGCCAGGCCAAGGCCGAACCGCGAATGTCCACGACCAGATCCCACTTCGTGCCGCGCACCTGCTTCCACAGATCGACCCAGTGTCCGGCGGCCTTCTTCTTGTCGAGGATGATGACCCGCTCGACGTTGGGCGCTGAGCGGAAGAAGGGCGCGGGCGGACGGCCGCAGGCCACGGTGATCTGCCCCCCCGGCAGCTGGCGCGCGATCTCGCGGATCACCCCCGAGGAGATGACGCAGTCGCCGATGCGGTTCGAGCTGACGAAGAGGGCTTTGGGTGCGGACAAGCGGGGCTCTCGCGGCCTGTGAAGAAACGCCGTCTCTGCTAAAGCCATTCCGCGCCGAATGACAGTCCGAGGAGTTTCCATGTCCGACATCCAATCGCTGAAACGCCCCGACGGCGAGACCCTGACCTTCAAGGCGGTGCAGGGCGCCGGCCCCACGGTCGTCTGGATCGGCGGCTTCCGTTCGGACATGGAGGGAACCAAGGCCCTCGCCCTTGAGCAGGCGGCGCGCGAGCGCGGCTGGTCTTTCGTCCGCTACGACCATTTCGCCCACGGCCAGTCTTCGGGCGACTGGAGACAGGCCACCATCGGCCGCTGGCGCGAGGACGCCATCGCCCTGATCGACAATCTGGAAGGCCCCGTCATCCCGGTCGGCTCGTCGATGGGCGGCTGGGTGGCCCTGCTGGCCACCCTGGCGCGGCCGGAACGGATCAAGGGCCTGGTGCTGGTCAATCCGGCCCAGGACTTCACCGAAAAGCTGATGTGGCCCGGTCTGGCCGACCACGAGCGTCAGGCCATCCTGCGCGAGGGCGAGACCGTCATCACCGAGGAAGGGCTGGGCTCCTACGTCCTGACCCGTCGCATGTTCGAGGAGGCGCGCGACTGGCTGCTGCTGGACGGGGTGATCGCCATCAGCGCGCCGATCCACGTGCTGCAAGGCCGCGCCGACGACGTGGTGCCGTGGCGCCATCAGGTCGAACTGGTCGAGCGGCTGAGCGGCGGCGACGTATGTCTGGACCTGATCCAAGGCGGCGACCACCGGCTGTCGACGCCGAGCGATCTGGAGCGGCTGGTCGCGGCGGTGGAGGCGATGCGGGGCTGAGCCATTCTTCTTTCCTCCCCATTCCATGGGGAGGTGGTGCGGACGTGAAGCGGACGTGACGGAGGGGGCGACTCGACGGCCGATGTCTGCGCCGCCCCGTCCACCACTGCGTGGCCCCCTCCCCATTGCATGGGGAGGAGAAGCTCAGATCGTCACAGGATGAACCGGCTCAGGTCGATGTTCCTGGCCAGGTCGCCGACCTTCTCACGCACCATCTCGCCGTCGAAGGTCAGGGTCTGGCCCGACAGGTCCGAGGCCTTGAAGCTGGTCTCTTCCAGCACCCGTTCCAACACGGTCTGAAGCCGGCGCGCGCCGATGTTCTCGACGGTCGAGTTGGCGGCCACGGCGGCGTCGGCCATGGCCTCGACCGCGTCGTCGGTGAAGACCAGGGTCACGCCCTCG
>NZ_DASWXW010000060.1:0-2515 GCF_036405315.1 Brevundimonas sp.
TCCGCGGCGGAGGCGGCGTTCTAGACGCCTCAGTTTTCCGTGTCAAGCAGTTCTTTTTAAAGAACTTTCTTTTCACAAAAGCCGCTCCCGGAGAAGCGGCGGAGGCGGCTATCTAGGGAAAGCCGATCTCCATGTCAACCGGGCTTTTCAACCCTTTCGCAGATCAGAAAACCGAAGCCTTCCGGACCGCCACGACCGCCGAGCCCGTCGCCGAACTCGCCGCCGCCCGTTTCCGAGCGAGGGGCGGGTATACGGACACGCCCCCGACTCCACAAGCCTCAAATGACAGATTTGCGAACTATCTCAGCGAACCGGAGTCCCCGACCGTCGCCCCATGGACCCAGGAGACCGCACCCCGTCCGGGCCTCGCCCACGCGGCGCAGAACTCCCCTCTTCGCCCCGCACCGGACCCGTCCGCCGCGCCGGGCCCGGCCAGCCAGAGCTGCACACTATAGGTCGCCGCCACAGCGCGGTGAAATGTTGCGTCAAAGCCGCCGCACCAGAGCACAGACACCTGCAAGACGAGGGTTTTGGCGTCATCCCGCACTTTTCTTCCACATTTTCATCCGCGCGGGTTGCATCGCAGCATGGACGGCGGCATAAGAGCGCCCAGTTGAAAGGTTCTCCTGTGTCCCACCGCGCCGCCATTGCTGCGATCCAGAGCCCCGCGAAAGCGGCGGCGGATCTGCGCGTGCTGTCGCTGGGCGTACTCCTTCTTTCGGTAATTCTCATTCCGCTTAGCCGAGCGGTGTGGATGCCTGCGACCTGACCTGAACCCAGTCAAAATCGCCCGCTTTCACCCCGCTCCCATCCGGCAGCGGGGTTTTTCATGTGCCCAGCACAGACCCGACAGACAGAACCTTCCAAGAATCCGATGACCAAGACGCCAGACAGCAGAAATCGACCCAATGCGCGCAGTGCCGCCGTCACCCAGGGCCCGAACCGGGCGGCGGCGCGCTCCTATCTGCGCGCGGCGGGGATGCAGGACGCCGACTTCGACAAGCCGATGATCGCCATCGTCAACACCTGGTCGACGGTCACGCCGTGCAACATGCACCTGGACCGCCTGGCCAGGGACGTGCGCGCCGGGATCATCGCGGCGGGCGGCTATCCGGTCGATTTCAACACCATCGTCGTCACCGACGGCATTTCCATGGGCACGGCGGGGATGAAGGCCTCGCTGATCAGCCGCGAGGTCGTCGCCGACTCCATCGAGCTGGCGGTCGAGGGGCATCAGCTGGACGGCGTCGTCTGCATCGTCGGCTGCGACAAGACCATCCCGGCGGCGGCCATGGCCCTGGCGCGGATGGATATCCCCGGCCTGGTCTATTACGGCGGCACCATCCTGCCCGGCCGGATCGGCGAGAAGGAGGTCTCGGTCCAGGAAGTGTTCGAGGCCATCGGCGCCCACGGCGCCGGCGCCCTGTCCGACGAAGGCCTGAAGGCGGTCGAGAGCGCGGTCTGCCCCGGCGCCGGCGCCTGCGGCGGCCAGTTCACCGCCAACACCATGGCCATGGCCCTGTCGATGATGGGCATCAGCCCCATGGGCGCCAACGACGTCCCCGCCGTCGATCCCGGCAAGGGGGCCGAGGGCGAGCGTTGCGGCCGCCTGATCGTCGAGCGCGTCTTCGCCGGCGATACCGCCCGCAAATACATCACCAAGGCCAGCCTGAAGAACGCCGCCGTCGCGGTCTCGGCCTCGGGCGGCTCGACCAACGCCGTCATGCACCTGACCGCCATCGCCGCTGAGGCCGGCGTCGACTTCGGCATAGAGGACTGCCACCAGGCCTGCGTCGAGGCTCCGGTCATTTGCGACCTGAAGCCCGGCGGCCGCTTCCTGGCCTCGCACCTGTTCGCGGCGGGGGGGACGCGTCTGGTCGCCCAGCGTCTGGCCCAGGCGGGCAAGATCGCCAACATCCCGACCGTCACCGGCCGCAGCCTGTTCGCCGAGGCCGCCGAGGCCGAGGAGACCCCGGGCCAGCAGGTCGTCGCCAGCATGGACGCCCCCGTCATGGCGCGCGGCTCCTACGCCGTCATCTACGGCGACGTGGCCCCCGAGGGCGCGGTCATCAAGCTGACTGGCCACAAGGTCGACCGCTTCGAAGGCCCCGCCGCCGTCTTCGACTGCGAGGAGGACGCCTTCCACGCCGTTCAGGACGGCTCGGTCGGCGAAGGCGACGTCATCATCATCCGCTACGAAGGCCCCAAGGGCGGTCCCGGCATGCGCGAGATGCTGCAAGTCACCGCCGCCCTGAAGGGTCGCAAGATCGAGAACGTCGCCCTGCTGACCGACGGCCGCTTCTCGGGCGCCAGCTACGGCTTCGTCGCCGGCCACGTCTCGCCCGAAGCGGCGGTCGGCGGCCCGATCGCCCTCATTCGCGATGGCGATCCGATCGTCATCGACGTCACCAACCGAAGGATCGACGTGCTCGTCGATCTGGAGGCGCGCCGGGCGGACTTCGCCCCCAACCGGGTCCGTCCGGCGCAAGGCGTTTTCGCGAAATACCGCGCCGCC
>NZ_DASWXW010000061.1:0-34144 GCF_036405315.1 Brevundimonas sp.
CCTGCAGACCGACCTTGTCGATCGGCCCCTTGGACAGGTCGAGGTGGGCCTGGACCCCGACGCCGTCCAGCGGGACGTTCGCCGCACGCAGGCGTCGGGCCAGGGCGACAAAGGCCTGGCGTCGCGCCTTGTCGACCGGATTACCGTATTCGAAACCGTAGTCGTTGACGACCAGGTGGGCATGGGGCGCGTGGGTCCGCGCCTCTTCCAGCGCGCGCTCGATATAGGTCGGGCCAAAGGCGCGGAAGAAGGTGTTGCGGCGCAAGGACCGGGCGCCCGCCTCGGTGTCGATGGGTTCGTTGATCACGTCCCATTCGTCGATGCGCGACGCATAGCGGCCCAGGACGCGCGAAAAATGCTCGGACATCAGCCGCCAGTCGCGATGCTCCAGCATTTCGTGCTTGGCCCAGTCGGGCGTGCTCTGATCCCACAGCAGGGTGTGCCCCCGCACGCGCAGGCCGTTCTCGTCGGAAAACGCCAGCAGGTCATCGACCGGGGCGAAGTTGAACTGACCCTTGCGCCACTCCAGCGAGTTCCACTTCAGATGGATCTCGGGCGTCAATACCTCGCAATCGCGCAGCACGGCGGCGCGCAGCGCCTTGTCGGCGCGCAGGTGGTCGGCGCGGGCGGCGGCGCCGTAATAACGTCCGCCGCTGCGGGCGGCGCGGGACAGGGACGTGGGCGTATTCGGTGCGGCGGGCGGGGCGGCGCCTTCTCCCTCGGGCACGGCCCAAGCGCCGTGAGGCGTGACGGCGAGCGCCGGCGCCAGCGCAAGGCCGGCCAATACGGACCGTCGTGACGGAAGCGTCAGCATACTACGCCTAACCTTCTCAAGTCGCGGAGAAGAGTAAGCGTGATCGTTAAGCCCCCCGGAGATAACGCCGGGTTAACGATTGGCGAGCGGTGGATTTAAGGCGAAAAAGCAGTCGCCTTTTGTCGAGCCTATATCAAGCTAAGCTTGAGCGAGCGGGGCGAGACCGGACCGTTCCGCAGGTTCGACCTCGCGAAAAGGCTCAGAAGCCGCGATAGAACCCGACGCGGACATAGCCGTCGGAACCACGGTCATCCCCGTCGCTGTATCCGGCCGAGAACTGGACTTCCGACCGGTCGTCGATCTTGAAGCCGATGATCGGGCCCACGTGATAGGCGCTGTAGTTGGAATCCCCGTCGGCGGCGACCTCCATCCCTACACGCACGCGCCCGGAGGCGCCCACAGCGTGCGTCAGGCTGACCAGGGCGTCGTAGTCGTCGAGGCGGAAACCGTAGGAGCCGTACCAGTCCGTCCGCCACGGGCCGGCGACATGGCCGCCGTCCAGGCTGACCATCATCTCGCCCTGTCCGCCGTCGCGGCGGTTGCCCGGATCGCCGGGGCTGAGGTCCGTATCGACATAGCGATAGCCCAGGCCGATGCTGCCCCAGGTCGGGCCAGACCCGAAGCGATAGATCACCTCGGCCTGACCGCCGGTGAAGTCGGCGTCGATCGTCGTCGGGCCGTTCAGGTATTCATAGCCGCCGGTATAGACTGCGCCGCGTACGGCCCAGCCCCTGTTGTCGACCGACCCCGGCAAGCCGATCGTGGCCCCGACATAGGCCGAATCCGCGACATCCAATTTGCCGCCGGCGAAAACCGTCACGTCGCTTTGCGCCGCGGCGGTTCCGGACCAGCCGATCGCGCCGAGGGCGACCAGGGCGGCGGCGATTGACGTCTTTGATGCGAGGCGACGGCGTTGGTCGGTCATGAACATTCCCTAACGAAAGCATCGAGCGCGTCGCCATGCCGGCGGCGCAGAGGAAAGGCGCTTCGGATACGCTGGATCATTTTGGTTAATACTTTCAGACGACCAATTTCCCCCGCGTCAGTTCAGCCAAGCTTTCGGCGCTGCGATCGATGGGCGGCTTGGCGCGCGACACCCAGGCGATCAACTCCTCCATGCCGGCGTCCATGTCGCGATCGGGCTTGAAGCCGTAGACACGTTCGATCCTGGAGATGTCTCCGAAGCAATGCCGGATGTCGCCGACCCGGTAGCGGTTGAGCACTTCCGGCGCGATGTTCTTGCCCAGCAGGCGAGCCAGAACGGCGGCGATTTCATTGACCGAGATCGGGACGCCGCTGCCGACGTTGAACACGTCCCAGGTCTCTTGCTGGCTGTCCAGGACGGTGGCGAAGGCGCGAGCCACATCCTGAACGTGGACGAAGTCGCGCATCTGGCGGCCGTCCTCGAACACCAGGGGCGGCTGATCGTTCAGAAGGCGCGAGATGAAGATGGCGGCGACCCCGGTGTAGGGGTTGCTCAACGCCTGACGCGATCCGTAGGCGTTGAACAGGCGCAGCGCGACCGTCGGGATCTGCAGCGCCCGTCCGACGGAGATGAACATTTCCTCGTGGTCGCGCTTGTTCACGGCGTAGATCGAGTTCGGCTGCAGCAGCTTGTCTTCCGTTGTCGGGACCGGCTCCAACTCCTCGCCGTCGATCATGACCTCCCACTGCCGCGCTTCCAGTTGGGCGTGGGGGCGGACGTCGGCCGTGACGCGGGTGTTGGTCGAGGGGCGGATGTAATCGCCCTCGCCATAGATCGACATGGACGAGGCCACGGCGATCCGTTCGACGGTGTGCGGCTTCTGCGACAGCACCTCCAGCATGATCGCGGCGGCCATGACGTTGTTGCGCGTGTAGTCGACGATGTTGGTCATGCTCTGGCCGACGCCGACCGAGGCCGCCAGGTGCGCCAGGTGGGTGACGCCCTCCAGCGCGGCCTCGAACACGCCTTCGTCCAGCAGGTCGCCCCTGATCCGGCGCGCGCGTCGGTCGAGGTAGGTCGGCCAGCCGTCGGCGTCCATCTCGCCGTCGGCGTGTACCTGGGGCGACAGGCTGTCGAGCACGCTCACGCGATAGCCGCGCGCCAGCATGGCGTCGACCAGATGCGAGCCGATGAAGCCGGCGCCGCCCGTGATCAGGATATGCTTGTCCATGAACGTCGCCCGCTCAATGGTGGTGAGGAAGGACGCCGTACTGGTCCAGCTTGGACCGCACGAGCGTGTTGTTGGCGTCGATCTTCTCGGTGCGCTGCCAGACCTGACCGCTGTCCTTCAGGTACATGACGAAGCCCAGGGTCAGCGGAATGATCCACATGCACCACCAGATCATCACGAACACCGGATTGACCATCAGCATGTAGCCGATGCGGTCGATCGTGCGCTCCAGCACCAGTCCGGTGCGCGTCCAGGTCCGCATGTAGAGGCCGACGATCAGGACCGTGAAGGCGATGATGTTGAAGATCGACAGGATCACCACCCACAGAGGCAGGAAGTCGTCGCCGTTGAAGAAGCGCCACGCCGCCCAGATCCCCAGGGGGATGCCCAGGGTGTTCACCCACAAGGACATGCACGGCAGGAAGTTGGTCCAGGCGCGGACGCGTTCGCCGAAGGTGAAGTCCATCTCCTTGAGGGGCCGGCCCAGGCTCTGGAAGAAGCCGGCGACCCAGCGTTTCCGCTGCGTGATGCCTTCGCCGAAGGTTTCGGGCACCTCTTCGATCAGCGAGTTGTCGATGATGCCCAGGGTCTTGCCGTTCTTCCAGAACCGCTCGCCGACCTCGGGGTCCTCGATGGTGATCCAGGGATGGAAGCCGCCCAGGGCGATCAGGTCGTCGACCTTGAAGAACAGGCCCTTGCCCAGGACCCAGAAGGGTTGCTTGGGGTCCGACAGGTGGCCGTACTTGGCGCCGTCCCACGTCATGTGGTCGAAGGCGTGGAAGGCGGCGGCCAGGCTGGCCGTCAGGTTGCCGGCGACGTTGCGGGCCTGAAGCACGTCATACTTCTGCAGGCCGATGGCGGCGGCCTTGAAGTGGTCGGCCGGCGGGCAGCTGTCGGCGTCGATGTAGTCGATGGTCAGATTGGTCTTGTCGCGGTGCGTCTCGGCGACCTGATACAGGGCGTAGATCAGCTGCCGGGTCTTCTTGGGCGGCAGGTCCTTGACCCCGGCGCGCTTGCCCTTGTGCCACCAATAGGCCTTGGGGTTGGCGTCCCAGGCGTTCCAGACCACGTCCCAACGCGGGTCGCTGGTCGGCGGGACCTCCAGGATCTCCACGAAGGGATAGGCCCGGGCCAGTCGTTTCAGGCTGGCGACGGTTTCAGCGTCGTTAGCGTTGGGGATGGCCACGACGCGATAGCGGTCGCGCGGGTAGTCGAGCTTGGCCAGGGAGGTGAAGGTCGTCTCCATGGTGCGCTCGAGCTCGCGCAGGACAGGATAGAGCAGGACGATGAAGGGCATGTCCGCCGCGGCGGGCAGTGGATCGTCCATGTCCACGCTCTGAACGCGCAGAGAGCGGAAATACATCTCCAGCAGGAAGCAGCCCAGGTAAAGCAGCTGGGATATGGCGAACAGCCATATGAGAAGCGTCGGAAGGTTGTTTTCGTAGATTTGCATCGAAAGGCCCGCCCAGAATTTTCGTGTTGGAGTGCTGTCTTTCCAGTCGTGTCGAGAGTGTCTCTTTGGGGCTGCGTCGTACTGATCTCAGGAGGCGAGCGCGCTTGTCGGGCTGCGGCCGCTGTTTCTCATCTCGTCCATGAAATAGGCGATGGTTCTGGAGAGCCCGTCATGCAGGGGCACCTGCGGGGACCAGTTCAGCCGCGCCAGGGCGCGTGAAATGTCGGGCTTGCGCCGCCGCGGGTCGTCCACCGGCAGGGGGTGATAGACGATCTTGGAGCTGGAGCCGGCCATGGCCAGAATCTGTTCCGCCAGTTGGTTGACGGTGGTCTCATTCGGGTTGCCGATGTTGATCGGGCCGTCGATGCCCGAATCCGCGTTCATCAGGCGCACGAACCCTTCGACCAGATCATCGACGAAGCAGAAGGAGCGGGTCTGCTCGCCGCTGCCGTAGATGGTGATGTCCTCACCCAGCAGGGCCTGAACGATGAAGTTCGAGACCACGCGCCCGTCGTCGGGGTGCATGCGGGGGCCGTATGTGTTGAAAATGCGCACGATCCGGGTCGTCAGGCCGTGCTGGGCGCCGAAATCCGTGACCAGGGTTTCGGCGAAACGCTTGCCCTCGTCATAACAGGAGCGAGGTCCGACTGTGTTGACGTTGCCCCTGTAGTTCTCGGTCTGTGGATGAACTTCGGGGTCGCCGTAGATCTCCGACGTTGAGGCCTGGAAGAAACGCGCTCTGTCGGCGGCGGCCTTGTTCAGAAGATTCAGCGTCCCCAGCGAGCATGTCAGCGCCGTTTTGACGCGATCATACTGATAGTGAACCGGAGATGCCGGGCAGGCGAGATTATATATCTGATCGACTTGCGGAAGATCGCTCGGAAGCGGGATGTTGATGTCGTGGTTGAGAAGGAAAAATCGTCCGGATGATTCCAGGTGAACAACATTCTGCGGTCTTCCTGTGTGGAAGTTGTCGATGCAGATGACGGAGTGTCCGTTTTCAATCAGTCGAGTGCATAGATGGGATCCAAGAAATCCCGCCCCTCCTGCAACAATGATTGTTACATCGGATGCATCGCCAAAGTTATTGTGGCGATTGTAGAAATGACGATTTTCAACCATCTCTTACGATCCTAAGTGATCATGTAGTTCTAGTCTGTTTGGTCCAAGGCGACGACTGCATTCATCCAGAGCGGGAATTTTGAAAAGCGTAAGCGGGGCGTTAAGAACCTGTTAACCAACGGTGCAGGTTTGGGTTCCGTTTACATTTCGACAGAAATGCGGCGGAGCTTCACCACGACAGTCGTCGGGACGAGCGCGCGCACATGGCCGCACCGTCCAGCCAAGGGCGGGACAGCGGGATGGTGAAGGCGAAGGGGAGGCGCGACGGCTAGGGTCGCCCCGCGTCAACGAGCGGGAGGCGACGCCGCCAGTAGAGCCAGCAAGGCGAAGCTGGCCAGCCAGTGCTCGCCCATATAGTCGCCGGTGACATGGGGCAGGGCGGCTTCGAGGTGAACCCTCGCCGCCTGTTCTCCGACCGTGCGGCGAGGGTCGTCAGCAGACAGGCCGACGATGATCTCACGCCAGCACCAGCCGCGGCTCAGGTTCAGGCCGTCCAGATGGGCGATCTTGCCGTCGGTGCGGTCGCTGACTCGGGCTGGGGCCAGCAGGGTCGCGGGCTGGCCATCGGAAAGGCGCGGCAGGAAGGCGTCGAACCAGGCGCGGAACTCTGTCTCGGGCAGGACGCGCCGCATCAGCACCGCCTCCATCAGGGCGGGCGACAAGAACTCGTCCTGCGACGGCTCCCAGGCCTGACAGTCGCGGTCCCCGGCGTGCCAGCGGATTGCGGCGTCGCGACAGGCGGCGGCCAGGTCGGCGTCATGGGCCTCGGCGTAGTCCAGCGTCAGCCGCAGGGCGAAAGCGGTGTTGTAGTGGGTGCCGACTCGCACCGGATAATCGGCCAGCGACAGGAAGGCCTTGAACCGATCGGCGAAGACCAGGGCCAGCGGGCGCAGGGTCGCGGCCCAGCGCCGGCCCTCGGCGGTGTCGTGGCGTTCCAGTTCGGCGGCCAGCATCAGCAGCCAGGCCCAGCCGTAGGGGCGTTCGAACCCGCGGCTTTCGGGGCGGGCCAGATAGGCTGCCTCGCCTGCGACGTTATCTGGCGTGAACAGGTCGTCGGCCAGGGCGCGTATGTGGGGCGCCTCGGCCATGTCGGGATGCAGGCGATAGAGGGTGAACAGGGTCCACCAGCCGTGGACGCAGGAATGCCAGTCGAAGCTGCCGAAGAAGATCGGGTGCATGTCACGCGGGGTGCGGGCGTCCTGCGGCCCCGTCAGCACGTGCATGATGTGGTTGGGGTATTCCCGCGTCACATGGCCCAGGGCCGTGGCGGCGAAGCGCGAGGCCAGGACAGCATTGGGGGCGGCGTCGATCTGGGTCATGTCAGAACCGGAAGGCGAGGAAATACATCAGCAGCATATTGGCCAGGAGCATGATGGCCGCCGTGGGGATCTGGGCGCGGATGACCCCGTTCAAAGGCGCGTTGCGGTCGGGCAGTTCCAGCAGGTTGGCCGGCACGACATTGAAGTTGGCGGCCATGGGCGTCATCAGCGTCCCGCAGAAACCGGCCAGCATGCCGATGGCGCAGACGATGGCCGGATCGCCGCCGAACTGATGCACCACGATGGGCAGGCCGATGGCGGCGGTCATGACGGGGAAGGCGGCGAAGGCGTTGCCCATGATGATGGTGAACAGGGCCATGCCCGCGCAGTAGGCGAAGACGGCCAGGAAGGCCGAAGTCATGGGGATGACCCGCGCGATCAGATCGCCCACCACCTGACCCACGTCTGCGGCCAGGAAGACCGCGCCCAGCGAGGCCAGCATCTGCGGCAACAGGGCGGCCCAGCCGATGGAGTCCATCAGGCGGCGCCCCTCCTGGACCGGGGCCATGACCGGCGGGCGGAACCAGATCATGGCCGCGACCAGGGCGACGACGCAGCCCAAGCCTAGCGAGATCAGCGTGGTCTGCACCGGCGAGATCAGCCAGGCTCCGGCGGGCGTATGCTTGGCCAGCAGGGTGCCGCTGACGGCGACCAGAGGCACCATCAGGGCGGGCACGAACAGGGCGTTCTTCCAGCGGGCGGCGCTGGCCTGACGCTGCTCGGGCGAGGTGGTGGCGGGCTTGCCGACGCCCAGCTTGCCGGTCGCGCCGATGACGACCAGGGCGATGACCAGCAGGCCGTTGCCGAACCCGCCCAGCCAACTGCCGAACAGCAGAGAGACAGCGATCAGGCCCCAGAACAGGGCGCTGCGGAACCGTGTCGGATTCAGCGGATCACGCAGGCTGAGAATGGAGAAGGCCGCGAACATCAACCCCGTCGCGATATAGGCGTGCTCCAGAGTGATCATCGGCCGCCCTCCGAGTCTTCGGCGACATCCGGCGCGGCCATGTCCTTCTTCACCTGACGGTCGAACATCAGCAGCCGCGCGCCGTGGACCAGGAAGGCGACGACGGCGGTGGGGATGGCCCACAGCGACACGTGCAGGGCCTCGACGCGGATGCCCGCCTGTTCCAGGAAGCCGACGATCAGGACGATCGAGCCGATGGCGATGAAGATGTCCTCGCCGAAGAACAGCCCGATGTTGTCGGTGCCCGCCGCCATGCCGCGAATTCGGAAACGGGCCTTGTCGGTCAGGGGGCCGTGCTGGATCTCGGCCGCCCCCTCGGCCATGGGGGCGATCAGGGGGCGCACCATCTGCGGATGACCGCCCAGCGAGGTCAGGCCCAGCGCCGAGGTCGCCTGACGCACCAGTAGATAGATCAGCATCAGCCGCCCCGCCGTCGCCGCCTTGACCTTGGTCACGAGATCGCGCGCGCGTTCCTGCAGACCCGCCCGCTCCAGCAGGCCGATGACCGGCAGGACCAGCCAGGTGATGTGGAAGTAGCGGTTGTCGTTAAAGGCCTGACCAAAGCGTGCGATCGTGTCGATCCCGGCGGTCAGCAGGCCTTGCGCGTCGACGCCCGGTCCCACCGCCGCCAGCACCCCGGTGGCGATGGCCGCGACCAGAATGACGACCAGCGGATTGATCCGGGCGACAAAGCCCGCGACCACGATCAATATCCCAAAAAGCACCAGCATGGTTCGTCCTCCCCGACGAAGGGTTGCGCGGTTCGGTCGGCTCAGGAAGCGTCTTTCGCGCCGAAGCCGCCGCCGCCGGGCGTCTCGATGACGAAGACGTCGCCGGGCGACATGGCGACCTCGGCGGTGGCCCCTAGAGCCTCGACGCTTCCGTCCGTCCGCTCGACTCGGTTGGCCCCGACCGCGCCCGGCTCGCCGCCAGCGACGCCGAACGGCGGCACGCGGCGGTGGTTGGACAGGATGGCGGCGGTCATGGGCTCGAGGAAGCGCACGCGCCGCACGGCCCCGTCGCCGCCGCGCCAGCGTCCCGCACCGCCCGAGCCGCGCCGGATGGAGAATTCCTCCAGCAGGACGGGGAAGCGGGTTTCCAACACCTCAGGGTCAGTCAGGCGGCTGTTGGTCATATGGGTCTGGACCGCGCTGGTCCCGTCGAAACCCCGACCTTGTGAGTCAAGCCCGGCGCCTGAACCGCCGGCTATGGTCTCGTAATACTGCCGCGTCGCGTCGCCGAAGGTGAAGTTGTTCATCGTCCCCTGGCTGGAGGCCAGGATGCCCAGCGCGCCATACAGCGCATCGACCACGGCCTGACTGGTCTCGACATTGCCCGCCACGACCGCCGCCGGATAGCGCGGGTTTAGCATCGAGCCTTCCGGCACGATCAGCTCGATGGGCTTCAGGCAGCCTTCGTTCAGGGGAATGGCGTCGTCCACCAGGGTGCGGAAGACATAGAGAGTCGCGGCCCGCGCGATGGACAGGGGGGCGTTGAAATTGGTCGGCAGCTGGTCGCTGGTCCCGGTGAAGTCCACGACCGCGCTGCGATTGGCGACATCCACGTCGATGCGGACGCGGATGACGGCGCCGTCGTCCATTTCATAGGCGAAGGCGCCGGGTTTCAGGGCGGCGATGGCGCGACGGACGGCCTCTTCGGCGTTGTCCTGGACGTGGCCCATGTAGGCGGCCACCACCTCGCGCCCGAACTCCCCAGTCATGCGCAGAAGTTCATCGGCGCCGCGGGTGCAGGCGGCGACCTGCGCCTTCAGGTCGGCCAGGTTCTGGTCGACGTTGCGCGACGGCCAGGGGCCGGAGGCGAACAGGGCGCGGGTCTCGGCCTCGCGGAGCGTCCCGGCGTCCACCAGCAGGAAGTCGTCGATCAGCACGCCTTCGTCGTCCACGCTGCGCGAGTTCGCGGGCATGGAGCCGGGCGTGATCCCGCCCACGTCGGCATGATGTCCGCGCGCCGCGATGAAGAAGGCGGGGGCGTCATCGCTGTCCAGAAACACCGGCATGATGACGGTGATGTCGGGCAGGTGGGTGCCGCCGTTGTATGGCGCGTTCAGCATATAGACGTCGCCCGGCCTCATGCCGCGATCTTGGCCGCGCCCGCCAGGTCCGCCGCCGCGCGAGGCGATGACGGTGCGGATGCTCTCGCCCATCGAACCCAGGTGGACCGGAATGTGCGGGGCGTTGGCGATCAGGGCGCCGTCCGCGTCGAAGACGGCGCAGGAGAAGTCCAGCCGCTCCTTGATGTTCACCGAATAGGCGGTGGCGCGCAGGGCCTCGCCCATCTGCTCGGCGCAGGCCATGAAGCGGCTGTTGAACACCTCCAGCATGATCGGATCGACATCGGTGCCGATGGCCGTGCGGGCGGGCAGGGGCACCACCCGTTGCAGCAGCAGGTCGGCCGTCGCATCGACCGAGGCGCGCCAACCCGGCTCGACCACGGTGGTGCCGGTGTCTTCCAGCAGGATGGCCGGGCCGTCCACGGCGACGCCGGGCGTCAGGGCGTCGCGGCGATAGACGGGCGCAGCGCGATCCTCGCCGGCCATGCGGACGGTCAGTTGCGCGACGGCGGTCAGTTCGGCGGCGCCGGCCGCGAGCGGGGCGGCGGGGGACTGATCCGAACGTCCGACGGCCTCGACCTCCAGCGTCTCGACGACCAGGGCCTTGCCCTCGGCGAAGAAGCCGAAGCGACGGCGGTGCAGGGCTTCGAACGCTTGGGCCATGGCGGCTGCGGGACCGAAGGGCACGGTCAGAGGCGTGTCCGATCCGGCGAACTTGATCTCGGCGCGGGCAAGGGTCGAGACGGCCTCGGCGGCGAAGCCCTGCGCCTCCAGATCGGCGCGGGCTGTCTGCGCCAGTTCGGCGATACGCTCGGCCAGTCCGGCGTCCTGACCGGCGTCCAGCGGGGCGGCGACCGTCGTCTGGCGGATGGCGCGCACCTCGGCCAGCCCCATGCCATAGGCCGACAGCACGCCGGCAAAGGGATGCAGCAGCACCTGGGTCATGCCCAGGGCGTCGGCCACCAGACAGGCATGCTGCCCGCCCGCGCCGCCGAAGCAGTTGAGCACATAGCGCGTCACGTCATAGCCGCGCTGGATCGAGATGGAGCGGATCGCCTCGGCCATGTTCTGCACGGCGATGGTGACGAAGCCCTCGGCCAGTTCGCCGGGCGTCGTGGCCCGGCCTGTGGCGGCGGCGACCTCGGTCGCCATGGCTTCGAACTTGGCCCGCACGGCCCCGGCGTCCAGCGGCTGATCGGCGTGGGGGCCGAAGACGGCGGGGAAGAAGTCTGGGCTCAGCTTGCCCAGCATGACGTTGCAGTCCGTCACCGTCAGCGGCCCGCCGCGCCGATAGGCGGCCGGTCCCGGCACGGCCCCGGCGGACTCCGGCCCGACCCGCAGCCGCCCGCCGTCGAAGCGGCAGATGGAGCCGCCGCCCGCCGCGACGGTGTGGATGCTCAGCATGGGCGCACGCAGCCTCACGCCCGCGACCACGGCGTCGGAGGTCCGCTCATAGTCCCCGGCGAAGTGGGACACGTCGGTCGAGGTGCCGCCCATGTCGAAGCCGATGACGCGGTCGAAGCCGGCGGCCCTGGCCGTCTCGGCCATGGCGACCACGCCGCCCGCCGGTCCCGACAGGATGGCGTCCTTGCCCCGGAAGGCGTCGGCCGCCGTCAGACCGCCGGACGACTGCATGAACCGCAGCGGCGACTCGGCGCCCAGATCGGCCCCGACCTGATCGACGTAGGCGCGCAGGATGGGCGACAGATAGGCGTCGGCCACGGTGGTGTCGCCGCGCCCGATCAGCTTGATCAGGGCGCCGACCTCATGACTGACCGAAACCTGTTCGAAGCCGACCTCGTGGGCGATCTGGGCCAGCCGCGTCTCATGGGCGGTGAAGCGCCAGCCGTGGACCAGGACGATGGCGACGGCGCGCAGTCCGGCGGCATAGGCTGCGGCGAAGTCGGCCCGCGCTCTGGCCTCGTCCAGCGGGCGATCCAGCGCGCCGTCGGCGGTCACGCGCTCGTCGATCTCGACCACGCGATCATAGAGCTGATCGTTCAGCACGATGTGGCGCACGAACAGTTCGGGCCGGGCCTGCCAGCCGATCCTCAGCGCGTCGCCGAAGCCCGCCGTGACGGCCAGCAGGGTCGGCTCGCCCTTGCGTTCCAGCAGGGCGTTGGTCGCCACCGTGGTGCCCATGCGGACTTCGTCCACCAGACCCGCCGCCAGTGGTCCGGGTTCGGCCTTCAGGATGCGGCGGATGCCCTCGACGGCGGCGTCGGCGTATTGCTCGGGATTGACCGACAGCAGCTTGCCGGTCTGTAGAGCGCCGTCCGGGGCGCGGGCGACGATGTCGGTGAAGGTGCCGCCGCGATCGATCCAGAAACGCCACGCCGTCATGCTCGTCCGTCCTGTCGATTGAGGGCTGCGGTTCAGGCAGCCTGAACGTCGTCGAGGGCGGCGGCCGCGCCGAGAGCGAGCGGCTCGAACACATGTTCCGCCAGATGCCGGACGACCGGCGCCGCGACTCCGTCGCCGGTCAGGTGATAGGCGTCGCTGTATTGCCGGGGCAGGATATAGCTGTCCTTCAACCCCATCAGCCGCGCCGTCTCGCGGGCCGAGATCAGGCGCGAACGAATGCGACGGCCCTCGACCACCAGAATGACCTGACGGCTGGAGCCGCCCGCCGGGGTGCGCAGACAGCCCGCCACGTCGTCAAAGCGGACCTCGGCGCGCTGGACCTTGGCGCCGGTCTCATCGACGCGGGTGCGGCGATAGACGCCGCCGACCATGCGACGGCCCGCGCGCTTGGCGGCGGCGACCTTGGCCAGATGGACCGGCGACATCATGTCGAGCAGCTTCTTCGTCTCTTGCTGGGTATGCCAGGCGACGCTGGTCGGGCGGTCCTCGATGATGTCGGCGAAGACAGCGATGCGCCGCTCGGGCGTCGGCACGTTCCACCACAGCAGGCTGTCGCGCACATCCTCGGGCAGGGCGCCGACCGCGCGGCGCAGGGCGCGGGTGTGGAAGGGCTCGATCGGTTCGGGCGACAGCAGTTCGGGCGCGACATCCACGTCGGCGCGTACACCGATGACGAACAGGCGCGGGCGCGACTGGGGCACGAACAGGTCGGCGTTGATGACCAGGGCGCCATAGCGATAGCCGGCCTCGGCGAAGGTCCGGCAGATGGCCTCGAAATCCTTGCCGCCGTGCGAGGTCAGGGCACCGCAGACGTTCTCGACCGCCACCATGCGCGGCGCGCGGCCATCCTTGATCAGGCCGGTGATCAGATCCCAGAAGGCGTAGAAGGTGCCGGACCGCTCGCCCTTCAGCCCCGCGCCAGCGCCTGCCAACGACAGGTCCTGACAGGGGAAGGAGCCCCACATCATGTCGGCGGTCCCCGGCAGTTGCGCCGCCTCCAGCGCGCGAATGTCGCCCACCGTCAGTTCGCCGCCGGTGCCCCAGTTGGCCTGATAGGAGAAGCCCTTCTTGGCGTCGAAATCATTGGCGAACAGGCAGGTCCAGTCAGCGCCCAGACCGGCGCGAACCATGCCGCCGCCTGCGAAGAACTCATAGAAGCTGGGGGCCGGGGGGGACGAATCGCGCATCCCGGCACTGTGACCCAGGCGGGCCTTCATTTCCACGCTTGCCCTTGACGCGCGCGGGCAGGGGTCTAGGAACCCCGGCCCCTCTCCCCGCAGGTTCTCCCCATGACGTCCGCGACGCCCGCCACCATCGGCATCGACTTCGGCACGACCAATACGGTGGTGTCGCTGACCCACGGCGACGGCTCGGCGACCCTGGTGCGGTTCCAGGTGGAGGAGAAGGACCTGTTCGCCTTCCGCTCGGCGCTGAGCTTCCAGTTGCACGAGGCGCGCGACGGCGGCTCGCCCGAGCGCGTCATCGAGGCCGGCCCCTGGGCCATCGACGCCTATGTCGAGGACCCGCTGGACACCCGCTTCATCCAGTCGTTCAAGACCTTCGCCGCCAGCGCCGCCTTCACCGAGACGCGGATCGACAACCGGCGCTATCGCTTCGAGGACCTTTTGTCGGCCTTCCTGCTGCGGCTGAAGCACCACGCGGACGGAGCGATGGACGATCTGCCGCCGCGCATCATCGTCGGGCGGCCCGTGACCTTCGCCGGGGGCAATCCCGACGAGGCCCTGGCGCTGGAGCGGTATGAGGCGGCGTTTGCGCGCCTCGGCTTCACCGATATCCGCTACGCCTACGAACCCGTCGGCGCGGCCTTCTTCTTTGCGCGCGAGTTGAAGCAGGACGCCAATGTCCTGGTCGCCGACTTCGGCGGCGGCACCAGCGACTTCTCCATCGTGCGGTTCGAGCGGGCCGACGGCGCGCTGAAGTCCACGCCGCTGGCGCGCTCCGGCGTGGGCGTGGCGGGCGACGCCTTCGACTACCGGATCATCGACCAGTTGGTCTCGCCGGAACTGGGCAAGGGCAGCCTGTACCGGGCCTTCGACAACCGTCTGCCGATTCCCCAGCGTTACTACAGCGCCTTCGCCCGCTGGGACCAACTGGCCCTGCTGCGGGCGTCCAAGGACATGCGCGACATTCGCGGCCTGGCCTCGACGGCGCTGGAGCCCGAGAAGATCGAGCGCCTGATCGAGGTGCTGGACGACAACCACGGCTACGCCCTCTATCGCGCCGTGTCCGGCCTGAAAGAGGCCCTGTCGCGGGACGAGGAGGCGGTCTTCTCCTTCCTCGCCGGATCGGTGCGGATCGAAAAGCCGGTCAAGCGCACGGACTTCGAGGGCTGGATCGCGCCTGAGCTGCAGGCGATGGAGGCGGCGGTCGACGAGGCCATGGCTCAGTCGGGTCTGGACGGGACCCAGATCGACCGCGTCTTCCTGACCGGCGGCACCTCCTTCGTGCCGGCGGTGCGCGACATCTTCATCCGCCGCTTCGGTGCCGAGCGCATCGAGACCGGCGGCGAGTTCGAATCCATCGCCTCGGGTCTGGCCCTAATCGGGCGCGAGGCCGATCAGGACCTGTGGAGCCAGAAGGCCGCTTAATCCCGGTCCGGTGCACCGAGCGGGAAGTAGGCGCGATAGGGCCGGGCCTCGTCCACCGCCCGCGCCATTGACGGCCGGGCTAGCAGCCGGGCGCGATAGGATTTCAGCGTCGCGAACCGATCGTCGATCGGGTGCGACCAGTCGGCGTAAAACAGCGCGGGCGCGGCGGCGCAGTCGGCCAGGCTGAAGCCGTGATCCGTGGCCCATTCCCGCTCCGCCAGCCGCTCGTCCAGCCAGGCGTAGGACGTGTCCAGCATCCGCTTCGCCTCGGCCACGCCGTAGGGATCACGGTCGCCCTCAGGCCGCAGGGCGTCGGCCACCAGCTTCTGTTGCGGGCTCGAGACATAGTGGTCGAACACCCGGTCCATCATCCGCACCTCGACGGCGGCGGCCGGATCGGCGGGGATCAACTGCACCGGGCCGGGATGATGCACGGCCAGATGCTCGATAATGGCCGAGGCCTCGACGACCGTGCGGTCGCCGTCCTGCAAGACCGGGAACTTTCGCACCGGCCACAGCGCCGCCAGCTCGGCGAAGGCGGCTTCGCCCTCCAGCAACCGGAACTCGAACGGCGTGTCGTTCTCATACAGCGCGATCAGCGCCTTCTGACAGTAGGACGAGAAGGGGTGGGCGTAGAGCTTCATGGGCGTGTCCTTCGGAGCCTTGCTGGATGGCTGAAGATATTCCATGCGTCAGCTAAGGGTGATTAGGAGACGTTACTGCGCTAGGGTGACTTAATCTCTGATCGGGCATCAGCACCATGCGCAAGAGAGACGTCGCGATATCGGCCATAGCTTTAGCGGCCCTGGTTTGCGGGGGCATGATGTTAACGGACACGGGCATACTGATCGCGGAGCGTTGGAGGGAGCCGAGCAGCCCCCGGATTACTGCTCTCCTCGGGGGCGGTGACGATGGCGTTGATTACCGCCAGCTTCGCCTTCAATGCACCTACTTCACAGGCGGCTCCGTTAAGCGGGAGATCCGTGACTATGATGTCGACCGCCAAGTCGGCGTCACACGCTGTCCGTTCCTAAAGTCGCTAGGTGGCTAACTGGCGCGAAAAGGTCCGCAACGGGTCGGAAGCCGATATTCGCTTCAAGCCAGACAGCGGAATTTGACCCCTCCGCCTCGCGATGCCAGATCGCGGCCCTCAGCAAAGCGAGGGAGCGCCTCATGACCATCACCCTGTACGGCATCAAGGCCTGCGACACGATGAAGAAGGCGCGTGTCTGGCTGGATGAGAAGGGCGTCGACTACGCCTTTCATGACTACAAGGTCGCGGGGGCGAATAAGGCGGATCTGGAACGCTGGGTGGCCGAGCATGGTTGGGAGACGGTGCTGAACCGCGCCGGGACCACCTTCCGCAAGCTGCCGGACGCGGACAAGGCCGACCTGAACGCCGACAAGGCCATCGCCCTGATGCTGGCCCAGCCGTCGATGATCAAGCGGCCGGTGCTGGACCTGGGCGACGGGCGGACCCTGGTCGGCTTCAAGCCCGAACGCTACGCCGAGGCGTTCGCTTAAGTTCCGGGCGCCGCCTAATCCTCGACCTCGGTTTCCGGGCGGTCGTGGCCGTCCGCGCGCTCGGTGATCCACTGGCCCGAGGCGTCCTCGAACTCGATCCACGAGGTGCGGTCCGGCACCTGCTGTTCGCGCGAAACGGCGACGGCGGCGGCGCGCGCGGCGGCGTGGGTGGCGAAGGTCTCGGAGAAGCTGTCGCCCAGCTTGTAGGCCCAGCCGCCGTCGTGGGGGACGATGCGATAGATGATGCGGGTCACGCGGTTTCCTTCAGGCAAGAGCCGTCGACGACAGGCGGCGACGGCGGGATAGAAGCTGCAGGGTCACGCCGAGAATCAGCAGCACCAGCAGGGTCAGCTGGAAACCGACCACCAGCGGGTCCTCGACGCCCGCGGCGACCGGATCGCCCGGCGGCAGCCGGGTCAGGGTCTCGGTGACGCTGGGCAGCAGCAGGGTGAAATAGGAGACGCTGAGCGCGATGGTCTCGATCGACCATCGATAGCGCGCCAGAGGCTTGATGAAGCCGACCGTGGCCCCGACCGTCAGCGAGATCAGGCTGAGCGCCGCCACCGCGGCCCCCGGCGGGGTTTTGATGACGAAGACGGCCGAGACGGCGCCGATGAACATGAAGACCAGATAGGCCTTGCCCAGCCGCGTCGCCGGATCAATCCGTCCGTGCATGAGCAGCAGGATCAGGCCGATGGGCACGGCGGGCAGGCTGCCGAGCGTATGGAACCAGCCCAGCGCAGACAGTTGGGGCAGCATGGCGACACCTCAGGGTCAGGAGGAAGGATCAAGGCCACTGCACGCGCGAACAACGCCGCGCCTTCACCGTTCAACGAGCACGGGCCGGTGTCGAGTCACGCTGTGGTGACGACCGCCGCCGCCTTACAAAGAGTTCATGCAACGGCCTGCATCTGATCGGCGCGATCAACGCCTCTTGTTATCAGAAGGCCGCAGCGTCACGCTCGGCTCCACTATTCAAGAAGGGGCGAAACCCATGGCGGAAGAATTCATTCCCATCGCGTTTTTCATCATGATCGGTGCGATCGTGCTCGTGCCGGCCTGGCTGAAGAGCAAGGGACGCAAGGATATGCAGGCGACCCTGCGCTCGGCCATCGAGAGGGGCCAGCCGCTGCCGCCGGAAGTCATCGACTCGCTGAGCAAGGACAACATCAAGCCGCCGGCGACGGCCGCTCGCGACCTGCGCGTCGGCGTCATCCTGCTGGCGGTCAGCCTGGGCGTCGCTCTCTTCGGCTATATGGTCAGCTTCGCCGAGATGGACGCCTTCTATCCCATCGCCGGCAGCGCCGCGGTTCCGGGCATGATCGGTCTGGCCTTCATCATCCTGAGCATCTTCAACAAGAACAAGGGCTGAGGGGCGACGGGGAGGGGAAACCGTCATGGCCAAGCCTTTACGCGATCTGCACGACGTCGAGCTCGCCGCCCTGTCGGCGGCGGGCGGGCGGCGCGAGTTCGGGGAGCTGGTGCGTCGCCACAGTCCGGCGGTGCGGGGCCTGCTGCGTCGGATGGGGGCGCAGCCCGCCCTGGCCGACGACGTGGCCCAGGACGCCTTTCTGCTGGCGTTCGAGAAATGCGCCGAGTTCCGGGGCGAGGGGACCTTCGGCGCCTGGATCAAGCGCATTGCGGCGCGCCTGTATCTGAAGCGGCGGTCCAGGGACGCCCGCTACGTCGCGGAGCTGGAATCCGATGAGGTCGCGCCCCACGTGGACAGCGTCGGCCGCATGGATCTGGATGAGGCGTTGAAGGGGCTGACGGAAGCGGAGCGGCTGTGCGTGTCCCTGTGTCATGGGGCGGGCCTGTCGCATCCGGAAATCGCGACCGCCATTAATTTGCCGCTTGGAACGGTGAAATCTCATGTCAAGCGTGGTCTGGATAAACTTCGGGCCCGGCTCGAGCCGGGGCCGGCTGCTCACGGGAGCGCGTCCCATGTCGGTTGATGAATTCGATCCTGCCATCGAGCGCCTGTTCGCGCGCGCTCCGGCCTTCGCCGATTCGGCCCTGTTCGAGGCTGATCTGGCGGCCAAGCTGAACAAGTCGTCGCGGTTCAGGACCGCGGCCCTGTCGATCGCAGGACTGGTCGGCGGCGTCATCGCCGTGCGCGAGGTCCTGAGCGTCGATTTCAACTTCGCCTCGTCGTCGCTGTCCGCATCCGCAGGGTCCGAGCCTGTGGCGCGGGGACTGACGATGGCGGGCCTGGATGGCGGCATGGCCATGCAGTCGCTGATGGATCGAGTCGGCCTGACCGGGCTGGATCTGGGCTCGATGGGCGGATTGCAGCTGTTCTGGGCTACGGCCGGGGTGCTGGTCGCCTTGCTGGCGGCGGGCGTGGTGAAACTGTCCCAGCAGATCTGAGCGCCGTTTTCCTGCCGAAGTCGCGACCTAGTGCTGTAATTTCCGGTCGCGGCGTAAACGCCTGCGTTGCGGGCGCGACGACGACCCTCTAGGGTCGCGCCGGTTTAGCGACCAGTCTTGGCAGCGGTTTTTGGGGCGACGTTTCGTGGTTGATGTCTTCGAACAGGTCGAGGAGGAGCTTCGCTCCGATCGATACAAGCGCATGGCTCGCACCTGGCTGCCGATCGGCGCGGGTCTTCTGGCCGTCGCCCTGGTCGCCGCCCTGGGTTGGTGGGGCTGGCAGAGCTATGTGACGAACCAGGCCGACAAGGCCTCGGTCGCCTATGATCGCGGCATGGAGGCCCTGCAGGCCAACAACCCGTCCGGCGCTGACGCCGCCTTCGCCGAAGCCGCCAAGTCGGGCAACGGCGCCTACAAGGCGCTGGCCCTGATGCAGCAGGCCGGAATCGCCGTGTCGGCGAACAAGACCCAGGACGCGGTCAAGCTGTTCGACGACGCGGCCAAGGCCGCCGGCGATCCGATCATCGCCGACGCCGCCGCCATCAAGGCCGCCTTCCTGCTGATGGACACGGCCTCGCTGGACGACATTCAGAAGCGTCTGGAGCCGCTGGCGGACGACAAGCGCCCGCTGCACTCCTTTGCTCAGGAAGCCTTGGCCATGGCCCAGCTTCAGCACGGCAAGACCGCTGAGGCCCGTCAGGCCTTCGTGCAACTGCAACTGGGTCAGGATGTGCCGGACGATATTCGCCAACGCGCCCAGGCGGGCGTGCAGGCGATTGATTCGGGCACGGCCGCCGGTCTGGCCGCCATCGTTCGCGCCGCTATCGCCCTGCCGTCGCCGGCTGCGGCGCCTGCCGTCGTCGCTCCGGCCGAAACGCCGGCCCCCGCCCAAGCCGAGGCGGCCCCCGCCGCGGCTCGCCCGTAATCGACGCTTTCAGGACGCCCTCCATGAATCGAACGCTGAAAGTCGCCCTGTTGTGCGGTCTGGCCATGACTGTCGCGTCCTGCGGCACGGTCCGAAACGCCTTGCCCTTCGGCCTGGGCGGACAAAAGGAAGACGTCGCCAAGGCGACCGAAGGCCAACGCATTTCGATCCTGGAGTTTGAACAGCAGCTGGCGCCGTCCGCCGCCCTGTCGGGCCGTGACTTCTTCCTGCCGGGCCCCCAGGCGGCGACGGCCTGGACCCAGCCCGGCGGCAACGCCGAAAACTCCGTCGAGCACGTGATCGCCGCCCAGGACTTCTCCATCGCCTGGAAGCGCGACATTGGCGTCGGTTCCAGCCGCACGCGTCAGGTCATGGCGCCGGTGGTTGCGGATGACGGCAAGATCTTCGTCCTGGACGGCGAAGCCGGCGTGACGGCGGTGGACGCCGGCACGGGCGCTGTCCTGTGGAAGGCCAGCGTCAAGGTCGACGAGCGCGACCGCGGCAGCCGGATCCTGGGCATCGGCATCGGCGGCGGTTCGACTGGTGGCGGCTTCGGCGGCGGCGTGGCCGTCAGCGGCGGCAAGGTCTTCGTGTCCTCGGGCTATCGCAGCGTCACGGCGTTTGACGCGGCCACTGGCGCCCAGGTCTGGCGCTCCAGCGTCGAAGTGCCGATCCACGGCGCGCCGACGGTCGCCGGCCAACGCGTCTTCGTTATCGACGTCGACAACCAACTGGTGGCCTTCAACGTCAACAACGGCCAGCAGGACTGGTCCTATCGCGGCATCTCCGAGCCGGCTCGCATCATGCGCGCTTCCAGCCCGGCGGTCAGCGGTGATACGGTCCTTGCGCCCTTCTCCTCGGGCGAACTGGTGGCGCTGCGGGCCTCGAACGGCCAGCCGGTGTGGCAACAGGTCCTGTCGCGCACCAGCCGCACCAGCGCCCTGTCCGAGATCCGCGACATCGCCGGACGCCCCGTCGTCAGCCGCGGCTTCGTCTACGCCATCAGCCAGTCCGGCGTCCTGGAGGCGATGGATATCCGCTCGGGCCAGCCGAAGTGGTCGCTGCCTGTCGCCGGCGTCAACGCGCCCCTGCCGGTGGGCGACGTGGTCTATGTGGTGTCCAAGTCGGGCGAACTGACCGTGGTCAACCGGGACAGCGGCCAAGTCTACTGGACCCGCGACCTGAACGAAGGCCGCGTCCGCAGGGAAGGCGGAATCCTGGGCTTCGGCCGCAAGACGGTTCGTCCCGTCTGGTCGGGTCCGATCCTGGCCTCCAACCGCCTGGTGCTGGTGAACTCGGACGGCGAGGTCGTGGCCTTTGATCCGAAAACCGGCCAGCAGCAATCCAGCCTGAAGCTGGGCGCGGCGGCCTATATCGCCCCCGCCGCCTACAACGGCGCCCTCTATGTCCTCACCGACAAGGGCCAACTGGTCAGCATCCGCTGATCTTTTTCCTGAATTTGAGTTAGAAAGCCGACATGGCTCTAAAAGTCGCCATCGTCGGCCGGCCCAACGTGGGCAAGTCGACACTGTTCAACCGACTCGTCGGCAAGCGTTTGGCGCTGGTCGATGATCGCCCGGGCGTGACCCGCGACCGTCGCTATGCCGACGGTAATATCGGCGACATGGACCTGACGCTGATCGACACGGCCGGCTACGAGGACGTCACCGACGAAAGCCTGGAAGCGCGTATGCGCGAACAGACCGAGGCCGCCATCGAGGACGCCGAAGTGGTCATGTTCATGATGGACGCCCGCGAGGGCGTGACGTCGCTGGACCGCATCTTCGCCGACCGTCTGCGCAAGGTGCACAAGCCGATCATCCTGCTGGCCAACAAGTCGGAAAGCCGCGAAAGCGGCGGCGGCGTCGGCGAGGCTCACGCCTTGGGCTTCGGCGAGCCGGTCGCCATTTCGGCCGAGCACGGCGAAGGCATGGCCGACCTGTATCAGGCCCTGCTGGCCGCTTCCGCCGACATCTTCATCGAAGAGATCGACGAGCCCGACAAGCCGATCCGCATCGCCATCATCGGCCGCCCCAACGCGGGCAAGTCGACCCTGATCAACCGGATGCTGGGCGAAGACCGCTTGCTGACCGGACCCGAGGCCGGCATCACCCGCGACTCCATCTCGGTCGACTGGGAATACGAAGGCCGGGCGATCCGCTTCGTCGACACCGCCGGGATGCGCCGCAAGGCTCGCGTCCAGGAGAAGCTGGAAAAGCTGTCGGTCGCCGACACCATCCGCGCCATCACCTTCGCCGAGGTGGTCGTGCTGGTGATGGACAAGGACGACGCCTTCGACACCCAGGACCTCCAACTGGCCGACCTGGTCGAGCGTGAAGGCCGCGCCCTGGTCTATGTCGCCTCCAAGTGGGACCTGGAAGAAGAACCCCAGTCCAAGATGGCCGAGCTGAAACGCCTGGCCGAGGACAAGCTGCCGCAGTTGAAGGGCTCGCCCTTCGTCGCCCTGTCGTCGCACAGCGGACGCGGCGTCGAGCGGCTGATGCCGGCCATCATCAAGGCCTATGAAACCTGGTCGGTGAAGGTCAAGACCAAGGACCTGAACACCTGGCTGTCCATGGCCACCCAGAGGCACCCGCCGCCCGCCGTCGACGGCAAGCGCGTGAAGCCGAAGTACATGGCCCAGACCAAGGCCCGTCCGCCGACCTTCGTGCTGATGGCCAGCCGCGCCTCGGACATGCCCGAGCACTACAAACGCTATCTGGTGAACAGCCTGCGCGAGAGCTTCGACCTGCCCGGCACGCCGATCCGCCTGACGGTCAAGTCCGGCTCGGCCAACCCCTATGCCGAGGGCGGCGCCAAGTCCGGTCCCGAACGCTACAAGGGCACGGCCAAGACCGCGCCGCGCAAGGTGCTGAAGGCCGAGAAGGCCGCCGAGGCCCTGTCGAACCTGCCCGGCAAGGCGCTGGAGCAGAAGAAGTCGGGCATCAAGCCCAAGGTGAAGGCCCTGGGCGGGCTCAAGGCCGGCGCCAGCAAGAAGGCCGGACAGAGCGTGGCGGTGCAGAAGGGCGCGCGCGGCGGCGCCCGTCAGGTCTCGCGCTCGGGCCGCATCCGCACGGGCCAGAAGCACGCGCCGAAGAAGTAGGGGGCTGGAAACAGCAGCCTGAAAAGGTCGAGGGGCGGGCGGTCGGCGACGACGGCTCGCCCTTCTTCTTGACCGGGGTCTTTTCGGCAACCTTCAGGCTCCATCGGGCGTCCAAGCCTGCGGATGGAGCGTGTCATGAGCCTGCGAAAACCCAACGATTACACCACGCTGGATCAAGCCGATCTGGTGCGTCTGGCCCAGGCCGGCGACGGTCGCGCCGGCGCTCCCGGCGGTCGCCGCCGCCCGGACGCACACGATCCTCATCGACAAGATGAAGTTCGGCCCGGCATCGACGGGCGTGCGCGTCGGCGACACCGCGGCCTGGGTCGATCGCGACCTTTTCCGGCACTCGGCTACGGCGCGGAACCAGGCCTTTGACGTGGACCTGCCGCCCGGGGCGACCCGGACGGCGGTGATGCGGTCGGCGGGGACCTTGACCTATTTTACCGTTTCCACGCGGCGATGACGGCCCAGCTGGTCGTCGCGGCCTAGAAGGGACGCGGCCGTCGCGTGCGGCGAGAGGCCGGGACCGCACGCGCCGGGGCGTCCTGATCGCCGATGACCGCCTTCAGCGCCAGGGCGACGAACAACACCCAGCGCAGATTGTGCCAGTTCATGGTGATGCTCTCGGTCAGCATGGTCAGGGTGTAGGCCGTCATCATCGGCATCAGCAGCCACCCCGCGGGGCGGGCGTAGGCGGCCCACAGCGAGCGCCCCCACATCTCGATGAACCAGGCCCCGAACACTATGACGCCGGGCAGGCCGAGCGCCAGATAGACCTCCAACCAGCCGCTGTGGGCGTGGGCGGCGCTGAACTTGGCCTCATGGGCGATCCAGGCGGCGGGACCGCCCGGCGACGCATCGTCCCACACCACGCCGTAGCCGAAGCCGGTCCAGGGCCTTTGCTGCATCTGATGCAGGATGCCGCTCCAGATCTCGGTCCGGCCGGTCAGGGTGGCGTCCTTGCCCAGCAATTCGAAGATCAGGTCGCTGCGGGTGACGACCACCAGAAGGGCGGCGCAGAGGACCACCACGGCCAGCCAGGTGCCGACGATGGCGCGCTTGGGCCCGGCCTTGACCAGGGCGACGAAGCCCATGCTGGCGAAGGACAGGATCAGCACCACCAGGCCGGTCTTGGAGGTCGAAAGGATCACGAGGGCCGAGGCCACGGCGGCGCAGATCAGCCACAGGCGGCGTCGCGCCGGGACCATGATCGCCGCCGCCGTCATGAACAGGGCCGCCAGGCCCATGTTCTCGCCCAGGGCGTTCTTCTCCAGCCACAGGCCGCGCCAGGCCCCGGGGAAGATCTCGTGCATCCGCCCCCAGTCGGGCATCAGGGCGCCGAGGAAGAGGGAGGCGACCATCATCACCGCCATGGCCGTGGCGAAGATCTCGGTCAGGGTGGTCCAGCGCCAGCGCGCGGCCAGGGCCACCCCGCCCAGGGTGGTGAACAGCAGGGCCATCACTCGGCGCAAGGTCACGTCGGGGCTGATCGACCACAGGAAGGACGCCGCCGTCAGCGCCAGCAGCAGGATCAGCAGGGGCGAACGCGCCAGGGCTTGCAGCGCCGTGCCTGGCCGGATCATCACCAGTCCGACCGCCAGGGCGTAGGCGGGGTAGTAGCCGTTGCGCAGGAAGTCGGCCGAGCGCGCGCCGTAGCCCGTCATCGGCGCGGCCCACGACTGCGAATAGATCAGCACGATCAGCACCGAGGCCAGAAAGGCCAGGATGTCGGCATAGGGAGTCGCGCGCGCCACCGGACCGGAGCGCCGCGTCCGGTCAGCCGTGAGTCGAACGGAATGTGTCGTCGGTCCTGAAAGTCGGCCCCCCGGCGACTGGATCGACATGGGCGCTGTCCTAGACCAGGGCGTCCGCCGACAGGCCGTGCTTCCAGTCCTTGAAGCTGACGGTCAGGGGCGGCGTGAAGTCGGGACGGGCCAGTTCCACCATCAGAGGGCCGATCTCGGACGGGTGGGGCAGACCTTCCGGGTCCTCGCCGGGGAAGGCCTGGGCGCGCATCTGGGTGCGCATCCGGCCCGGATCGACGACGGCGACGCGGATGGGCGTGCTCTCGACCTCGTCGGCCCAGCATTTGACCAGGTTCTCGGCCCCGGCCTTGGTCGCCGCATACATGCCCCAGAAGGCGCGCGGGTTGGTCGCGACGCTCGAGGTCAGATAGACGGCGCGGCCGGCGTCCGAGGCGCGCAGCAGCGGCTCCAGCGAGCGGATCAGGCGATAGACGCCGGTGAAGTTGATTTTCTCGACCTTGGCGAACTCGCGCGGCTCGGCGTGGGCGACCGGCGTCAGACCCGACGGGCCCATGGTGGCGGCAGCCTGAACCCAGATGTCCAGCTTGCCGAAACGCTCGAACAGGGCGCCGCCCAGGCGGTCGATGGCGCCCCCGTCCACCAGGTCGAACGGGACCAGGGTGGCGTGCTGGCCGGTGGCGGCGAAGATGGCGTCGTCCAGCTCTTCCAGGCCGCCCTGCGTGCGGGCGGTCGCCACGACGTGGGCGCCGGCCTTGGCCAGGGCCAGGGCGGTCTCGTAGCCGATGCCGCGCGAGGCGCCGACGACCAGGGCGATGCGATTGGCGAGGGGAAGGGAAGCGTGTTCGGACATGGCCCGCTGATAGCGCGACCCGCCGTCGGGCGAAAGGCTCAGTTCAATAGCCCGGGGCGGGCTGCCACAGGCTGAAGCTGACGCCCTGATCGTCGGCGACGACGGCGGACAGGCCCGACGGGCTTTCCGCCGGCATGGCCGCGTGCCCGCCCAGTTCCTTCACGCGGGCGCAGGCGGCGTGGATGTCGTCCACGCGGAAGTAGAGGTGCGGAAAGGCCCGATGCTCGCCCTTGGTGATGCCGAAGGCGGGCTGGCCGCCGCTGACATGGGCGTAGGTCGGGTGCGAGGCGGCTTCGTCGTAGGTCCAGCCGAACAGACCCGCGTAGAAGGCGCGGGCCTTTTCGATGTCGGGCGTGTCGAGCGTGAAGTAGCCGAGCTGGATCATACCGCCTTAAGCGGTCACAAGCAGGGAAAGTTGCCCGCCCTTGGCGTCCCGGCCGCCCTCGGCGATTTCGCGGTCGAGAAGCCGGGTCGGATAGTCGCCGGTGAAGTAGTGGTCCGTGAACTGGGGCTGGGCCGGATCGCGCGGCCCGGCGCCCAGGGCGTCGTAGAGGCCGTCGATGGACAGGAAGCCGAGGGAGTCGACCTCCAGAATGGCGCGCATCTCGTCCATGGTGTGGGTCGCGGCCATCAGCTGCGTCCGCTCGGGCATGTCGATGCCGTAGAAGTCGGGATACAGAATCTGCGGGCTGGCCGAGCGCAGGTGAACCTCCTTGGCGCCCGCCGCGCGGACGGCGCGGACCAGCTTCAGCGAGGTGGTGCCGCGCACGATCGAGTCGTCGATCAGCACGACGCGCTTGCCTTCCAGCGCCGAGCGGTTGGGGCTGTGCTTCATGCGCACGCCCTTCTGCCGGGCGCCCTGGCTGGGCTGGATGAAGGTTCGGCCCAGATAGTGGCTGCGGATGATGCCCACTTCATAGGGGATGCCGCTTTCCTGAGCATAGCCGAGGGCCGCCGGCACGCCGGAGTCGGGCACCGGCACCACGATGTCGGCCTCGACCTGGAACTCGCGTGCCAGACGGCGGCCCATTTCCTTGCGGACATTATAGACCGAGCGGCCGTTCACCACGCTGTCGGGGCGGGCGAAATAGACATACTCGAACAGGCAGGGGCGGGCGGCGCGGGCCGGGAAGGGCTTGATCGAGGTCAGGCCGTCCTCGTCGATCACGACGACTTCGCCGTGCTCGACGTCACGGATGAAGGTAGCGCCGATGGTGTCCAGGGCGCAGGTCTCGGAGGCTAGAACCCAGGCTTCGCCGACCTTGCCCAGCACCAGCGGACGGATGCCCAGCGGGTCGCGGGCGCCGATCATCTTGTAGCGGGTCTGGGCGACCAGGGCGTAGCCGCCCTCGATGCGGCCCAGGGCGTCGATGAAGCGTTCGACGATCTTGGCCTTACGGCTGCGGGCGATCAGGTGAAGGATGGCCTCGGAGTCCGAGGTGGACTGGAAGATGGCGCCTTCCGAGACCAGCTGGCCGTGCAGGTATTTGAAATTCGTCAGGTTGCCGTTGTGGGCGATGGCGATGCCGCCCTGGTCCAGATCGGCGAACATCGGCTGGATGTTGCGCAGGAAGCTGCCGCCGGCGGTGGAATAGCGGGTGTGGCCGACTGCGGCGCCGCCGGGCAGGCGGGTGGTCAGCTCGGCGTTGCCGAAGGCTTCGCCCACCAGACCCATGTGGCGCTCGGTGTAGAAGCGTTCGTCATGGACGCTGGCGATGCCGCAGGCTTCCTGGCCGCGGTGCTGCAGGGCGTGCAGGCCCAGGGCCACGATGGAGGAGGCCTCGTTTTCGGGCGCGCCCCAGACGCCGCAGACGCCGCACTCCAGCCGAAGCTGGTCGTCCTCCGGCTCGCGCCAGTGTTCGCGGTGAACGATGGGATCGGCGATATGGTGGCGCATCGTCAGGCTCCGATGACCGGGACAATATAACTCAGGCGGCGGCGCCGCGCACGTAGTCCGCCATTGCGTCTAGGGCAAGGCTCATTGATCGGAAAACCCTTCGCGGACGGAAGATCCGACCACCGGCGTCAGGGCGTCGGCGCCCTTTCCGAGCGTCGGCAGGACGATCTGAATGGCCTTGGCCGAGCCTTCGCTGACAGGCGACAGGGCCGCTCCCGTCAGCCAGCGCGGCGGATTATCGGTCATGACGCCCATGACGGTCAGGTGCACTGCCCCGATCAGGGCCAGGGCCCGCACGGCGCCCAGCGCCAGACCGAAGGTCTGATCGAAGGCGCCCAGGGCGTTTCCGCGCGCGCCTTTGGAAATGGCCGAACCGAGCAGGCGCAGACCGAAATAGAGAATCAGGAAGGTCAGGCCCACGGCCAGCACCGATCCGGCCCAGTCGGGATCGACCAGCGACCGCCCGAACGGCGCGGTCCACGGCAGGGTGATCAGGGCCAGCAGCCCGGCCAGGAAGAAGCTGAAGAAGGCCGTCAGCTCGCGCACGCCGCCCCGGAACCAGCCGGCAGCGCCGGAGGCCAGAAGCACAAGGATGACGAAGACATCGTAGCCGGTCACGCGCGCTGCAATCGCTGAAGAAGGAGAAGCCGCCTCAATAGCGGTTCAATACCGATTTTGGGAGATTCGCTCGACCACCTCGGACAGCAGTCCGGCGGCGGTGACGGCGACGTCGCCCTTCTTGACCTTGTCCTTGGCCTGGGGCGGGGCGAGGGCGCGGTCGAAGCCCAGCTTCTTGGCCTCTCTCAACCGGGCCTCGGCGCGATTGACGGCGCGGACTTCGCCCGACAGGCCGATCTCGCCGAAGACGACACAGCCCTGCGGCAGGGGCATGTCCAGGGCCGAGGAAATCAGGGCGGCGGCGGCGGCCAGGTCGGCGGCGGGCTCGTTGATCCGCAAGCCCCCGGCGATGTTCAGATAGACGTCCTTGTCCCCGAAGCCGAGGCCGCAGCGCGCCTCCAGCACGGCCAGCAGCATGGCCAGGCGGCCGTTGTCCCAGCCCACGACCGCACGCCTCGGCGTGCCGTAGGCGGAAGGCGCGACCAGGGCCTGAATCTCCACCAGAACCGGGCGTGATCCCTCGATCCCGGCGAAAACGGCGGCGCCCGGCGCTCGTTCCTTGCCCTCGCCGAGGAAGAGGGCGGAGGGGTTGATGACTTCACGCAGCCCGACGTCGCTCATCTCGAAGACGCCGATCTCGTCGGTGGCGCCGAAGCGGTTCTTGCCCGCGCGCAGGATGCGGAAGGGATAGCCGCGCTCGCCCTCAAAGCTGAGCACGGCGTCGACCATGTGTTCGACCACGCGCGGCCCGGCGATCTGGCCGTCCTTGGTGACGTGGCCGACCAGGACGATGGCCGGGCCGCCGTCCTTGGCCAGCCGCACCAGTTCGGCGGCGCAGGCGCGGACCTGTGTGACGGAGCCGGGCCCGGCCTCGTGGGCGTCGGACCACAGGGTCTGGATGGAGTCGATGATGACGATGTCGAACTTGTCGCGTTTCAGCGTCGTCAGGATTTCACGCAGGGCCGTGGCGGAGGCCAGGGACACGGCGGCGTCGGCCACGCCCATGCGCTTGGCGCGGGCGCGGATCTGTTCGATGGCTTCTTCGCCCGAGATGTAGGCCACGCGGGCGCCGTTGCGCGCGGCCTTGGCCGTGACCTCCAGCAGCAGGGTGGACTTGCCCACGCCGGGGTCGCCGCCCAGCAGGATGGCCGAGCCGGGCACCACGCCGCCGCCGCAGACGCGGTCGAACTCGGTCACGCCGGTGACGATGCGTGGCGGTTCGGGCGTGTCGGATTGCAGGGTCTCGAACGTCAGACCGCGTCCGCGCGCCGTCGAGGCGCGCTTCATTGCGCCGGGCGGCGCCGACTTGGATTCCTCGGCCAGGCTATTCCACTCGCCGCAGGCTGAGCATTGCCCGGACCATTTGGAGTGAACCGCCCCGCAGGACTGACAGATATAGAGAAGGGTGTCGCGCGCCATGACCCTGACCTAGCAGGAATCGCGGCGCGGGCGAGGGGGCATGCGCAGGGCTGCGTCCGGGTCTGACGCAGGGTGGGCGGCGGACTTGCATCGAGCCTCATATGCCCGTCATCCTGCCAAGCTATAGCGTCGTTACGACTCAACCCCGCCGAGGCCTTCATGACCGCTCCGAATCCGCCCGCCATTGATCCGGGCCTCATCGCCCGCGTGCAGAACATCCTGATGCGGCCCAAGCTGGAATGGCCGGTGATCGATGCCGAATACGCCACGACGCGCAGCCTGTTCGCCCGTTACGCCATGATCCTGGCGGCGATCGGCCCGGTCGCCAGCCTGATCGGCGGGCAGTTGTTCCCGATCCACATCTTCGGTTCGGTGATGCGGACGCCCATGGTCGGCGGCGTGCTGGGCGCCATCGTGACCTGGGGCCTGTCGCTGCTTTCTGTCTTCGTTCTGGGCCTGATCATCGACGCACTGGCTCCGACCTTTAACGGGACCAAGGACAAGGTCCAGGCGATGAAGGTCGCGGTCTATTCGATGACGGCGGCCTGGGTCGCGTCCATCTTCAACCTGTTCCCCGCCCTGGCCTGGCTGGGCGGGCTGCTGGGCCTCTACGGCTTCTACCTGCTCTACCTCGGCCTGCCGACGGTGATGAAGGCGCCGCAGGACAAGGCCCTGGGCTACACGGCCGTCGTCGTCGTCTCCGCCATCGTCCTGTGGATGGTGGTCGGCGCCATCGCCGCCGGCGTGGTCGCCAGTTTCGTGGTCGGCACGGTCGGCCTGGGCGCGTTGGCCCTGAGCTGAACTTAGCCGACGTAGAGGCGCGGCACGCGCGGCGTGATCGAGGTCAGCATCTCGTAGCTGATGGTTCCCGCCGCCGTCGCCGCGTCGTCCACCAGACGGTTGGCGCCGAAGATTTCGACCGTGTCGCCGGCCGCCACGTCCAGGCCGGTGACGTCCACCGCCAGTACGTCCATCGACACCCGGCCGATGATCGGGCGAAGCTCGCCGGCCACCCAGATCTGCCCACGCGGGCTGTTGCTGCGCATGACGCCGTCGGCATAGCCGGCGCCGCAGGTCGCCACGCGGATCGGCGCCTCGGCGCGATAGCCCTGAGAATAGCCGACCGTCTCGCCCGCCGGCACGTCGCGCACCTGCATGATCTGGGCGTTCAGCGTCGCCACCGGCGCGATGCGGCTGTCCGGCTTGCCTTCAGGCCCGCCGCCGAACAGGCAGATGCCGGGGCGCACGACGTCAAAGGCGAAGTCCGGGCCCAGGAAACAGCCGCCCGAGTTGGCGAAGGACCGCGTCACGCCCGGATAGCGGGTGACGGCCGCCGCATAGGCGTCGCGCTGGGCCCGGTTCAGCGGATGCGCCGGTTCGTCGGCGCAGGCCAGATGGGTCATGACCAACTCCAGCCCCTCGAACGGCTCGGGCGCGTCCTCAACGCGGAAACCCAGCCGGTTCATGCCGGTGTCCAGTTGCAGGCCGCAAGCCCCGCCGCCCGCCGCCGTCCAGGCCGCGATCTGACCCGGCTGGTTCAGCACCGGGCGCAGGTTCGCCGCCTTGATCATGGCCGCCGACTGGCCGTGACAGCCGTCGAGCACATAGATGACCGGCTCAGGCCCGACGGCCTCGCGCAGCAGCACGCCCTCGGCCGCCCGCGCCACGAAGAAGGTCCGCGCGCCTTCGGCCATCAGCCGCTTGGCCACGGCGGCGGCGCCCAGGCCGTAGCCGTCGGCCTTGACGACCGGATTGACCGGCACGCCCGTCATGGCCTGCAGGGTGTGGAAATTGCGCGCAAGGGCGCCGAGATCGACGGTGAGGGAGGCGGGGAGGGACATGAAGGCCCTTATGCCGCAAGATTTGTGCGGCGCCACGACCTTTGGGGCGAATTACTCCGGAATATCCGCATAGGCACCATAACGGTCGTCGTGGGCCAGGTTGCCGAAGCGGACGGTGTCCGCGTCGAAGGCCAGCTTGACGATGCCGATGGGGCCGTGACGCTGCTTGCCGATGACGACTTCGGCCTGGCCTTGCAGGCGGTCCATGTCCTGTTGCCATTGCAGGTGTTCTTCGGTGCCCTCACGCGGTTCGGCCCGGCCCAGGTAGTAGCTTTCGCGATAGACGAACATGACGCAGTCGGCGTCCTGCTCGATCGAGCCGGATTCCCGCAGGTCGGACAGTTGGGGCCGCTTGTCTTCGCGCTGTTCGACCTGACGCGACAGCTGCGACAGGGCGATGATCGGCACGCCCAGCTCCTTGGCCAGGGCCTTCAGACCGCCGGTGATCTCGGACACTTCCTGCACGCGGTTCTTCTGGCCGCCGCCTTCGCCCGTCGTCACCAGCTGCAGGTAGTCGACGATGATCAGGTCCAGGCCGTGCTCCATCCGCTTCAGGCGCCGTGCGCGCGCGGCCAGCTTGGAGATGGAGATGCCGCCGGTGGCGTCGATATAGAGGGGGCTCTCGCCGATCTCGACCGCCGCGTCGCGCAGTTTGCCGAAGTCAGAGGCGTCGATTTCGCCCTTGCGGAGCTTGTCCGACGAGACGCCGGAGGCGTCGGCCAAGATACGCATGGCCAGCTGTTCGGCGCTCATTTCCAGCGAGTAGAAGGCCACGACTCCGCCGTTGACCGTCTTGCGGCCCTCGGGCGTCGGCTCCCACTGATAGGCGCGAGCCACGTTGAAGGCCATGTTGGTGGCGAGCGCCGTCTTACCCATCGACGGACGGCCGGCGAGGATCAGAAGGTCGGACGGGTGCAGGCCGCCCAGCTTGCGGTCCAGGTCGTTCAGGCCGGTGGCCAGACCGGCCAGCTTGCCTTCGCGCTGATAGGCCTCGCCCGCCATTTCGACGGCGCCGGCCAGGGCGGTGGAGAAGCTGACGAAGCCCGACGACGGCTTGCCCGTCTCGGCCAGCGAATAGAGGGTCTGTTCGGCCTGTTCGATCTGTTCGTCGGCGGGGGTGTCCGGGTTGGGCGCCTCCTTGATCATCTCGCCGCCGATGCGGATCAGGTCGCGGCGCAGAGCCAGGTCATAGATGACGCGGGCGTAGTCGGGCGCATTCGCCGCCGGGGGGGCGCGGTCGACCAGATCGGCCAGGTAGCGCAGACCGCCGAACTCATGAAACGCCGGGTCCTGCTTGAACCGCTCCATCAGGATGGTCGGTTCGGCCAGCAGGCCTTGACGGATGTGGTCCTCGATCGCCTCGAACAGCCGCTGGTGGAAGGGCTCGTACATGTGCGAGCCGCGCAGACGGTCGCTCAGCCGCTCGAACACGGCGTTGTCGAACATCAGCGAGCCCAGCAGCGCCTGCTCCGCCTCAAGGTTGTGGGGCATGGACGAGACGGAGACCTGATCGTTTCCGTAGGGCATGGGGGCGAAGGCGTTCATTGAAATACGCATAGCCCTAAGCGCGTGCTGCGTCAGATACGGGCGTCGCCTTGGTCGTGGACATCCGTTTCGCCCTGTGGACGGTCCGAAAAACCCCTGTCGGATCAGCGGACCCTATGGGGTGCAGGGGTAGCGTTCGGCCATCCAGTCACGCACGGCTTTGGTGACGCTGTCGCCTCGACGCGCTGCTGGCAGGCTGTTGAACCGCGCGAGCAGGGTTCGGGCGGTGATGCCCGTGCCGGAAGGCGGAATGCAGGTGACGGCCGGACGGCCGTGGGATGGTGCGGAATGCGGTCGGCGACGGCCATAAACTGCTGCACCGTCATGTCCGAGGCCAGGACGGAGGATGCAGCGGCCAGCCACAGGGTGGTCGCGATCAGGAACGCTCGCAACGGCATCCGTCGCAGATGGGAAGGATCGCCCCTCAGGCAAGCGAGGCCTTGGCTTCAGCTAGGGGCAGGGGTGCTCCGCCGCCATCCATTCGCGCACGGCTTGGGTGACGCTGATATTGCGACGCGCCGCCGGGATGGCGTTGAAGCGGTTCAGGATCATGTCCGGCGACAGGCGGATCTTGGCGCCCTTGGCGATACAGGTGGCGGGGCGCCGCCCGGCGGCCTGAGCGGCTTCCTGTTCGTCGCCGACCGTTTTGAAGGCGCCGTTGATTTCGTTCATCAGCCGCCGCGTGTCCGACCGCAGCAGGGCGGTCGGATTGCGCGGGATGCGGTTGGCCGAGGTCAGGAACTCCTGAACCGTCATGGCGCTGGCGCCGCTCGCCCACAGGCTGGCGGCGACGGCGAGGACGAGCGTGGCCTTCGTCATGGGGACCCCTCCGATTGGAACGGTCCAGCTTGTTTGCTTGTCGATGAACACTCGATGAACGCTGTCAGGTCTCCAGGGGAAGGGTCGGCAGGGTGTTGGGGTAGATGCGCTCGACATCTCCGCCCGCCGCCTTGGCCGAGCGCGCCATGCGGAAGGCGTTCACCGGCTGGGTTTCGCCGATCCATAGGGCGTTGATCAGATGATCGGCATAGGGATCGTCGGTGTTCGGATGGATCAGGATCTTCAGTCCCAGGTGATTGAGCATCAGCCAGGGGACGACCGTCGGCACCTGCTCCCTGGCGAAGCCAAAGTAGAAGGAGGGAGTCGTGTGGGGCCCGCGAGGGCCCTCGTTCCATTCGCCCAACTCCACCTTGAAGCGATGGATGACCCAGTCGCGCAGTTGGGCCGCACGGTAGGCCGTGTCCTCGTTGAAGTAGACGTGGGCGTGATAGCTGCTGATCTCGGTGTAGGCGCGCGGGGCGGCGGGCAGGTCCACGCCGCGCGGCAGGGGCTCGGGCGGGCCCTTGGGGCGGGCGCCCCAGGGGCTGAGGGTGCTGTCGTCGCCGACCTGCACCGCCGCTTCGGCCGG
>NZ_DASWXW010000062.1:0-2566 GCF_036405315.1 Brevundimonas sp.
CGACCGCCCCAACGAGGGCGTCTTCGCCCTGCAGGACGACGCCGGGTCGGACGAGCCGGGCGAGTGGATGGCCCTGCGCTATGACCACACCGCGCCCCTGGCCCGCTTCGCCGCCCAGAACTGGGAGACCCTGCCCAAGCCGTTCCGCCGCTACGCCTACGGCCCGGTCTGGCGCAACGAGAAGCCGGGCCCCGGCCGCTTCCGCGAGTTCTGGCAGTGCGACGCCGACACCGTCGGTTCGGACCGCCCCGAGGCCGACGCCGAGATCATCGCCATGGGCTGCGAAGGCCTGCGCGCCGCCGGTCTCGGCGACGGCCAGTCGGTGATCCGCGTCTCCAACCGCAAGCTGTTCGACGGCCTGTTCGACGCCGGCGGCGTGACCGATGCGGTCCAGCGCCTGACCGCCCTGCGCGCCGTCGACAAATACGACCGCCTGGGCCTGGAGGGCGTGCGCGCCCTGCTGGGCGAGGGTCGCCTCGATGAATCCGGCGACTACACCAAGGGCGCCCGCCTGCCCGCCGCCGTCATCGGCGCGGTCGAGGCCTTCCTCGTCTCGGCCGAGACGCCCGGCCTCAGCCGCGCGGGCGTGCTGGGCGCCGTGGCCAAGGCCGGCGCTTCGCTGGGCGCCGCGGGCGAAGCGGCCCTGGCCGAACTGTCCGCCATCGACCGCGCGCTGACCGCCATGCGCGTCGGCGAGGACGAGGTGAAGTTCGACCCGACCATCGTGCGCGGTCTGGAATACTACACCGGCGCCGTGTTCGAGGCCGAGCTGCTGCTGGACACCAAGGACGACAAGGGCCGGGCCGTGCGCTTCGGCTCCATCGGCGGCGGCGGCCGCTATGACGATCTGGTGGCGCGCTTCACCGGCCAGTCGACGCCGGCCACCGGCTTCTCGTTCGGCGTCTCGCGTCTGGCCTCGGCCCTGCGCGCCGCCGGTCGCGGCGCCGACGACGCGACGCGCGGCCCGGTCGTGGTCATCGTCTTCTCCGAGGACGACATGCAGCACTATCTCGACGCCGCGTCTGAACTGCGCGCCGCGGGGATCGCCGCCGAGCTCTACCTCGGTCGCGCCGGCATGAAGGCGCAGATGAAATACGCCGACCGTCGCGGCTCGCCCGCCGTGGTCATCCTGGGCGGCGACGAACTGGCCGCCGGCGAAGTGACCATCAAGGATCTGGACGCCGGCCGCGCCCGCGCCGCCGCCATCGCCGACAACGAGGCCTGGAAGGCCGAGCGTCCGGGACAGCAGAAAGTGGCCCGCGGCGATCTGGTCGCCACGGTTCGCGCCATTATCGAATAGGCTTCGATTAATCTTTGGGCTGAAACGTGTATTATCGACGTTCAGTCACAAAAGATCCGTCTTTGGGCATCCTCTTGATTGACTTGGCCCCGGCGTTCGCGTCATTTGGTCTTACTCGAGAGGCGCAGCGGTCAAATGCAGCGACATCTTGAAGGCGTTTCGGGGAGGAAACGTCCGCTCCTTAGAGAGCGAGAAAGCCCGCTGCGATGTATCCCCCGCAGCGGGCTTTTTCATGCCTGAACTCCTGAACCATGACCCGCGCCGCCGGACCCGAGGCCCGATTCTCGAAAGACTTTCGATAACAACCGTCCACCCAAGAAAAAGGGCCGGAGCGTCGCCGCTCCGGCCCTCTTCATCATCAGACGTCGCGCCTTACCAGATGCGGACGCGGTCTTCCGGCGCAAGGTAGTATTTCGAGCCCGGCTTGACGCCGAAGGCTTCGTACCAGGCGTCGACGTTGCGCACCGGGCCGATCACGCGGAACTCGGCGGGGCTGTGCGGATCGGTGGCGATCTGCTGCTTCAGCGCCTCCTCGCGGTACTTCGACTGCCAGACCTGGGCCCAGCCATAGAAG
Organism: Brevundimonas sp.; assembly: GCF_036405315.1. GTDB lineage: Bacteria > Pseudomonadota > Alphaproteobacteria > Caulobacterales > Caulobacteraceae > Brevundimonas. The sequence goes on from NZ_DASWXW010000062.1 coordinate 1,875, forward strand.
AACCGCTGGTCGCCGGTCGTGCCGTCGATCACCGGGGCGGGCTGGCCGTTCAGCGACAGGTGGTAGGCGTCCAGGCCCACGGCCGTGCCGGCGGCGTCGCCGATGTTCTCGCCCATGGTCAGGCCGCCCTGAACCGGGTGGCCCGGCAGCGGCTCGAACTGGTCGTACTGGGCGCCCAGGCGCGTGGTCAGCCCCTGGAAGTTGGCCTTGTCCTGATCCGTCCACCAGTTGCGCAGCACGCCGTCGCCGTCGGACTTGGAGCCCTGGTCGTCGAAGCCGTGGCCGATCTCGTGGCCGATGACGCCGCCGATGCCGCCGTAGTTGACGGCCGGATCCGCGTTCGGATCGAAGAAGGGCGGCTGCAGGATGGCGGCCGGGAAGACGATCTCGTTATTGGCCGAGTTGTAGTAGGCGTTGACCGTCTGCGGGGTCATGCCCCACTCGGCCTTGTCGACCGGCTGGTTCAGGCGGTTCAGCTGATAGTTCCACTGGAACTGGCCCAGACGCTGGGTGTTGCCGAACAGGTCGTCGGCGCGGATTTCCAGCGCCGAATAGTCGCGCCACTTGTCGGGATAGCCGATCTTGACGGTGAACTTGCGCAGCTTCTCCTGAGCCGCCGCCTTGGTCTCCGTCCCCATCCAGGTCAGGTTGTCGATGCGGTGCGACAGGGCGGTGCGCAGGTTGGCGACCAG
>NZ_DASWXW010000063.1:0-15516 GCF_036405315.1 Brevundimonas sp.
GAACGCGAAGATCGCTCCGATCACGAGCGCCACCGGCAATACGTAGACCAGTAACACGTGGACCCCGACGTAGCCGCTATGTGACATCGCTCGCCCTCTCGCATGGGCTCAACCTACCAGAGCGTTGTCCGCTAACCACCCTTAGCTGACCTTCAGCGCGACCCTTACGGACGAAAACGGCCCTAGGCCTCCGCCGCGGGCAGCTCCAGCAGCACCTTGAGCCCCCCCATGTCGCTGTCGGCCAGCGTCACTCGGCCGCCGTAGGCCCGCGTCAGGTCCTCGACGATGGACAGGCCCAGGCCCGTGCCCGGCGTGTCCTCGTCCATCCGCGTACCGCGTTTCAGGGCGGCGTCGCGCTGGTCGGCGGGCAGGCCCGGCCCGTCGTCCTCGACCACCACGATCATCTGACCGGGCACCGAGGCCCCGGCTGAAATCCGCACCCGGCGTTTGCACCATTTGGCGGCGTTCTCGATCAGGTTGCCGAAGATCTCCTGCAGGTCCTGACGCTCGCCCAGGAAGGCCAGGTCGTCGGGCGCGCGCCAGTCGATCTCGACCCCCTTGGTCTCGAACACCCGCTCCAGCATGACGGCCAGCTCGTCCAGCACCTCGCCCACGGGCGTGCGCTCGCCCAGGCCATGGGCGGCGCGGGCGGCGGCGCGGGCGCGGCGCAGGTGGTGGTCCACCTGATCCTGCATGACCCGGGTCTGCTTGCGCACCATGTCGGGCAGGACGCCTTCGCTGCTCCCGGCCTCGGCCAGCATGACCGCCAGCGGCGTCTTCAGCGCATGGGCCAGGTTGCCGACGTGGGTGCGCTGGCGCTCCACCGTCTCCTGATTGTGGGTCAGCAGCCGGTTGACCTGTTCGGCCAGGGGCTGGATTTCCAGCGGATAGACGCCCTCGACCCGGTGCGATCTTCCTTTACGCACGTCCGAAATCTCGTCGCGCAGGTCGAACAGGGGGCGCAGGCCCACCCGCACCTGGATGAAGACCGCCGAAACCAGGCCGGCCCCCAGCAGCAGCATGGCCACCCAGGTCACGGTGGCGAACTGACGCGTGTCGGCGTCGATGTCGGAGCGGTCCACCCCGGCGAAGAAGACCACCGGCGCGGTGCGGCCCGGCAGCTGCTTCATGCTGGCGGCGATGCGCAGGGGCTCGCCCTTGGGCCCGTCCTCGGCGTTGTAGCTGACGGTCTGGCCGAAGGCGGCCGTCAGCCGCTCAGTCAGATCGGGCGCGTATTCCAGATCGGCCCGGCCCAGCGAGGCCGAACGCGCCACCACCTGCAACCGTCCGCCCGGGCCTTGCTCGGCCACCATCCAGTATTTGCCGGACAGCAGGCGCTGGGTGCGCGCGTCCTGAATCTCGCCGACGAAGACCTCGCCCTCCGGCGTGATGGTCGCCGCGACCACCGCCTCGTCGATGGTGTCGCCCAGCATGTTGCCCAGCCGCCGCAACGCCGATTCCTGGAACACCGATGTCAGCACAACGCCCGTGACCAGCAGGGCGACCAGAATCCAGGCCGAGGCCAGCCAGATCAGCCGCCGGGTCAGCGACTTGCCCGGCCGCCCGAACCAGCGGCCCCATTCGTTCCTGTGCGGCTTGGCGGGCGCTTCGGCCGCCCCGGCGTCGTTCATCCCGCGATCAGGCCGCGTCGCTTTCGCCGGCCAGCGGCGACAGGCGATAGCCCAGACCGCGCACCGTCTCGATCCGGTCCGAACCGATCTTCTTCCTCAACCGCCCGACAAAGACCTCGATGGTGTTGGAATCGCGGTCGAAGTCCTGATCGTACAGGTGCTCGACCAGCTCAGTGCGGCTGATGACCCGCCCCTGATGCATCATCATGTAGTGCAGCAGGCGGTATTCCAGCGAGGTCAGACGCAGCGGTTCGCCGTTGACCGTCGCCCGCGCCGCGCGCGGGTCCAGGCGCAGGCCTCCGCAGGTCAGGGTCGCCGCCGCATGGCCGGCCGAGCGGCGCAGCAGGGCGCGCAGGCGGGCCAGCAATTCTTCGGTGTGGAAGGGCTTGGTCAGATAGTCGTCGGCCCCGGCGTCAAAGCCCGCCACCTTGTCCGACCAGGCGCCGCGCGCCGTCAGGATCAGCACCGGCGTGGTCTTGCCCTCGCGGCGCCAACGCTCCAGCACCGACACGCCGTCGATCTTGGGCAGGCCCAGATCCAGCACCACCACGTCATAGGGTTCGGTGTCGCCCAGGAACCAGGCCTCCTCGCCGTCGGGCGCGTGGTCGACGGCGTATCCGGCGTCGGCCAGCGCGGTCTTCAGCTGGCGCGACAGATCGACGTCGTCCTCGACAAGCAGCACCCGCATTCAGTCGTCTCCGCGAACCCGGCCGGACTGGCCGTCAACCTGTATGTCCGACACGCGCCCGCCCGGATATTCCCAGCGCACCACATAGTCGCCGCCGCGCTGGCTGACGCCCAGCATCCGGCCGGGACGGCCCGACTGGACGCGACGGGCGATGTCGCCGGGGTCCGCGCGCGGCGCCGAACGCGGCGCGTCGCGGAAGCCCTGACCGGGATAGTTCCGGGGCTCTTCACGACGATCCTGATCGCGATCCCGGTCGCGGCCGCGCGACTGGGCCGCCGCCTCCGTCAGGGGAACGAGGGCGATCAGGCCGGCCAGCAGGAGGGCTCGAATACGCATCATGGGTTGTCTTCTAGACAGGGGCCTCTGAACAGGGGCTGAACGCGCAGTCTACCGCTGTTCATCCGGACAAGGAACGCACCAGGGCGGATTCTCCGTCGCTGTCGCCCATTCGCCCCACAGGCGGGCGCCGCGCGAAGATGACGAACTTCTCATACTGATGAACCCTGCCTGAAACGCGCCGTTCAGATGCGGCTCAGCCGTCGGGTGGTCTTTTGGGATCAACGCAGCCGATCCGGTTGCGACGAACCGAAGGAGCAAGACCATGAAGAAGCTGCTGATCCCCGCCCTGGCCGTCGCTGTCACCTCGGCCGCCCTGCCCGCCGCCGCCCAATCCTATGGCGGGGCCTATGACCGCCACGGCCCGTCGCGCGACTACGACCGGGGCCACGGCTATGAGCAGAACTACAACGGCTGGAACGCCATCGCCCAGCGCAAGCACAACCTGGACCGCCGCATCGATCAGGGCGTCCGCAACCGCCAGCTCAGCCGCCGCGAGGCCTCGCGTCTGCAGGACGAGCTGGACAGCCTGGTCCGCCTGGAGCGCCACTACATGCGCGGCGGCCTGACCCGCTGGGAGCGCCAGGACCTGGACCGTCGCTACGACCGCCTGTCCGACAAGGTCCGCTACGAGCGCAACGACCACGACGGCCGCCGCCACTGACGACTGACCAAGGGGCGCGATCCGCAAGGCTCGCGCCCTTTTCTTATTCGCCCTTCTCCCCTTGAGGGAGAAGAACGTCAGATCACCACCCTGATCTCCGGCCAGCGCCCGCGCGCGCTGGCGACCACCTTGTCCCACCCCTTGGCCAGGCCCCGCGTCGGATTGGGCCGGATGGTCAGGTCGAACACGTCCTCCAGCCCGAAGGGCGCGACCACGCTGATCGCGTCGTCCGCCTCCAGCCGCACCCCGACAGCGAAGGCCGGCGCCACGAACCGCGCCGGGGCGTCGTCCGTGCAGGTCAGGGCCTCATAGGGCTCGCCGAACCTACCCTCGAACCACAGATGCACCCGCGCCTGATTGCGCACCTCGACCTGTTCGCGCACCGGCGGCTCGAAGGCGGCGGCGACCCGCTTGATGACCACGTCCTCGGCGTCCCACGAGACATCAGGATCGAAATAGCCGATGTCGTAGTCCTTGATCCCATAGCCCGTCGCCCGCCCCGTCCGGGCGTTCCACACCGCCTGATAGACCGCCCCCGAAAACAGCCGCCAGTCCGGCAGGTCCAGGTCCCGCATCACGCCCAGCACATGCATCAGCGCCGGGTCGGCGCGGACGATCTCGATCAGTCGGGTCTCAAGGGTCATGGGCGGCAGAGATGGCGATTCCGCGAGCGCGCCAACCTCTTTCCTCCCCATTTCATGGGGAGGGGGACCGCGCAGCGGTGGAGGGGCCGGCGCAATCGGTTGACGTGGAGTCGCCCCCTCCGTCACGTCGCCTTCAGCGCCGCGCCACCTCCCCATAAAATGGGGAGGAAAAACCTAGCGATCTCGCAACGGCCAGCCGTGATCCAGCGGCCCATGCCCCTGGCCCAGGCCCGGCGCGCGGCGGATAGCTTCGGCCACATAGGCCCAGGCCTCGGCGACGGCGGTCTGCAGCGGCAGGCCCTTGGCGATCCCGGCGGCGCAGGCGCTGGCCAGGGTGCAGCCGGTGCCGTGGGTGTGGCGCGTGTCGATGCGTTCGCTCTCCAGCACCGTCTCGCCGTCGCGCGTCAGCAACAGGTCGATCACCGTCTCGCCCGGCACATGGCCGCCCTTCATCAGCACCGCCATCGCGCCCATCTCCAGCAAGGCCTCGCCCGCCCGGCGCTGGCCGTCCAGATCGGCGACGGCGATCCCGGTCAGGGCCTCGGCCTCGGGCGCATTGGGGGTCAGCAGGGCCGCGCGCGGCACCATCAGCCGCCGCACCGCCTCGACCGCACGATCCTCCAGCAGGGGCGAACCGCCCTTGGCGATCATCACCGGGTCCACCACCGTCGGCACGTTGTCGGCGTAGTCGATCAGGCCCGCCACCGCCTCGACCACCTCGACCGAGCCCAGCATCCCGGTCTTCAACGCGTCGGCGCCGATGTCGTCCAGCACGGCCTTGGCCTGGGCCTCGATGACGTCGATCGGCAGGGGATAGACCCCGTGAACCCCCATCGTGTTCTGAATGGTGATCGCCGTGATCGCCGTGGCGGCGAACCCGCCCAGCATGGTGACGGCCTTGATGTCGGCCTGCACGCCCGCGCCGCCGCCGGAGTCGGACCCGGCGATGATCAGAACCCGGCCTTTCTTTTGGTCCCTATCGTCTCCGACGCGGTCGGAGGCTGCTCGAGGGAGGTTGGTTTCCCTATCGCCGCCCGCGCGGCGGTCGGCTGCTTGAGGGAGGTTGTGTTCACTCATGCCGCCGCTCCCGAAAACAGTTTCAGTCCGACGATGCCGGCCACGATCAGCAGGATGCACACGGCCCGCACCGCCGTCGCCGGCTCGCCATAGACCACGATGCCGACCGCCGCCGCGCCCACGGCGCCGATGCCGGTCCATACCGCATAGGCCGTGCCCACCGGCAGTTTCTGCGTGGCGATCCACAGCCCGACCATGCTGGCGACCAGGGCCGCGCCCACGCCCAGCGAGATCAGCGGCCGCTGCACGCCCACATATTTGATGCCCGAGGCCCACATGACCTCGAACAGACCCGCGATGATCAGCACGGCCCACGGATTGAAAGACAAAAGCCAGGACATGACGGCTGCATGACCCAGCCGCCGGGCCGGGGCAACCGGTTTCAGCCCGCGTTCGCCACCGCCGCCTGGATCTTCAGCGCTTGCACCGTCTCGCGCACGTCGTGGACGCGCACCATCCTGGCCCCGCGCCGCGCCCCCTCCAGCGCCAGGGCCAGCGAGCCGCCCAGCCGGTCGGTGGCTGCGACCGCCGTGGCGTCCACGCCCTGAATGGTCCGCTTGCGGCTGGCGGCGTAGAGCACCGGGAAGCCCAGATCGACTAGGGCCTCCAGCCGCGCCGTCACCGCCAGATTGTGCGCCGTCGTCTTGGCGAAGCCGATGCCGGGGTCCAGCCAGATCCTGTCGCGCGCCACCCCCGCCGCCATCGCCGCCTCGGCCCGCGCCGCCAGATGGGCCACGACCTCGCCGACCACGTCGCCATAGCGCGGGTCGTCCTGCATGGTCTTGGGTTCGCCCTTCATGTGCATCAGCACCACCTCGCAGCCCAGTTCGGCGGCGGTCGCCAGACTGTCGGGCGCGTGGCTCAGGGCCGTCACGTCGTTCCACATCCTCGCCCCGGCGGCGACGGCGGCCCGCGCCACGCCCGGCTTCATGGTGTCGATGCTGATCACCCCGCCCCAGCGGGCGCGCAGGGCGGTGATCAGCGGCAGGGTGCGCATGATCTCCTGATCCTCGCTCACCGGCTCAGAGCCCGGCCGCGTGCTCTCGCCGCCCACGTCCAGAACCTCGGCCCCCTGTTCGATCAGCCGCAGGGCGTGGGCCAGCGCCGCCTCCTGCGTCGCCAGCCGCCCGCCGTCGGAAAAACTGTCCGGCGTCACGTTGACGATGCCCATCACAAGCGGTGGGACCAACGGCGGCTTCACGAGGGATTGAAGGCTCATGCGACAAGAACTCCCAAGGCGCCGGTTTGACTTTCCGCGCGCCGAGGCCCAGCCTCTAACCACTATGGAACGTTTCGTCAGCCAGGCTCGACGCCTCACCCACGCGGGTCGCCGCGTCGAAGGCATCTAACCCGTAGCGGCCAGCCTGCGCTGTCGCCCGCTACGGGGCGCGTCGCTTCGCATTCTTCCCTAGTTCCCTAACATCAGGATCGCGCACGCCGCCCGCCGGCCGTCCGCGAACACGCCTGCCATGACCCCACTTCAAGACGATCCGCCCGCACGCGGCGCCGACATCCTGCCTTTCCGGCGCCCTGCGACGCCGCCGGTATCCTCGCCCGAGCCAGCGCCCCCCGGCGACGGCGACGACGACGACGGCCCCACGGCCGCCTGACACCTTCTTGCCCTTCTTCACATCGAGAACCGAAATGACCGCCTCCAAACCCCGCGGCCGCCCTCCGGCCCTGCCCGCCATCGTCCTCAGCCGCCAGGACTTCGACGCCCTCGACCGTCTTGTCGGCGACCTGCCCGGAACCGGCCCCGCCGGCCTGCTGCAACAGGAACTGGACCGCGCCGAGGTCTGCGAGACCGCCGACCTGCCGCACGACGTGGTGACGCTGAACCGCTGGCTCCACTACGCCGACGACCGCCACCCCGAGGTGCGCCGCGTCCAACTGGTGCTCCCGCGCGAGGCCGACATCGACGCCGGCCGCGTCTCTGTCCTGTCCCACGTCGGCGCCGGCCTGATCGGCCTCAAGGAAGGCCAGTCCATCCTCTGGCCGGACCCGTCGGGCGAAACCCGCAAGCTGACGCCGATCCTCATTGAAGACCCCGATCCCATCGAGTCCATCGCCCACTGAAAGGCCCTGCGCCGGCGCTGACGCCGGCGCGCGGCGCGCGACGAGCATGAAAAAGGGGCGCACCTCGCGGCGCGCCCCTCGTTCGTTTCCGCCGGTGCGACGGATCAGGCGGTCGGCACGCTGGTCGCCGGCGCGGCGACCGGCTCCGCCGCCACCGGCTCGTCCGTCGGCGTCACCGGCACCGAGACCGAGGGCCCCGGCACGGGCGAGTTGGCCTCGTCGCGGTTCGGGGTGATCCCCTTTTCCAGCAGGTCGGTGATCTCCTGACCCGACAGGGTCTCGTATTCCAGCAAGGCCTGGGCCAGCTTCTCCAGATCCGCGGCCTTGTCGGTCAGGATCTGACGCGCCTCGTCCCACCCGGACGTGACCAGCTTCTTGACCTCGCTGTCGATCAGACGCGCGGTTTCCTCAGAGATGTTCTGGCTGCGCGCGACCGAGTGGCCCAGGAAGACCTCCTGCTCGTTCTCGCCATAGGCCACAGTCCCCAAGACGTCCGAGAAGCCCCACTGCGTCACCATGCGGCGCGCCAGCTTGGTCGCCTGCTGGATGTCGGAGCTGGCGCCCGAGGTGATGTTCTCCTTGCCGAAGATCAGCTCCTCGGCCACGCGGCCGCCGGCCATGATGGCGATGCGGTCGACCATCTGCTGGTACTTCATGGAATAGCGGTCGCCTTCCGGCAGCTGCATCACCATGCCCAGGGCCTGTCCGCGCGGGACGATGGTCGCCTTGTGCACCGGATCGGCCATCTTGACGTTGATGGCGACGATGGCGTGGCCGCCTTCGTGATAGGCGGTCAGACGCTTCTCTTCCTCGTTCATGGCCATAGACTTGCGCTCGGCGCCCATCATGACCTTGTCCTTGGCGTCCTCGAAGTCGCGGTGCGTGACCATGCGGCGGTCCTTGCGGGCGGCCATCAGGGCGGCTTCGTTGACCAGATTGGCCAGGTCAGCGCCCGAGAAGCCCGGCGTGCCTCGCGCGATCGTCTTGACGTTGACGTCGGCGGCCAGCGGCACGTCCTTCATGTGCACGCGCAGGATGCGTTCGCGGCCCGAGACGTCGGGGTTCGGCACCACGACCTGACGGTCGAAGCGGCCGGGACGCAGCAGGGCCGGGTCCAGAACGTCGGGACGGTTGGTCGCCGCGATCAGGATGATGCCCTCGTTGGACTCAAACCCGTCCATCTCGACCAGCAGCTGGTTCAGCGTCTGTTCGCGCTCGTCGTTACCGCCGCCGAGGCCTGCGCCACGGTGACGACCCACGGCGTCGATTTCATCGATGAAGATGATGCAGGGCGCGTTCTTCTTGGCCTGCTCGAACATGTCGCGGACGCGGCTGGCGCCGACGCCGACGAACATCTCGACGAAGTCCGAACCCGAGATCGAGAAGAAGGGCACGCCCGCCTCGCCCGCGACGGCGCGGGCCAGCAGGGTCTTGCCGGTGCCGGGAGGGCCGACCAGCAAGGCGCCCTTGGGAATCTTGCCGCCCAGACGCTGGAACTTGGCCGGGTCCTTCAGGAAGTCGACGACCTCCTGCAGTTCTTCCTTGGCCTCGTCCACGCCGGCGACGTCGTCAAAGGTCTTGCGGCCCTTGTGCTCGGTCAGCAGCTTGGCCTTGGACTTGCCGAAGCCCATGGCGCCCTTCGCCCCGCCCTGCATCCGGTTCATGATGAAGAACCAGAAGGCGATGATCAGCGCCACCGGCAGCAGCAGGCCCAGCAGGCCCGACCACCAGGGCTGGCGCGTGCTCTTGACGTCCACGGCGGCGCCCGCCGCCTGCATCTTGTCGATGATGTCGGCGTTGGGCAGAGGCGTGACGGTCGTGAACTTGCTGTCGTTCTTGTAGACGCCGCTGACCGTGTCGCCGCGCACCGTCGCCGTCTTGATCTCCTGACCGTTGATGGCGGCGATCAGTTGCGAATAGGTGATGGGATCGGGACGGCCCGCCGCCGCGGCCTTGGCGCCCGGCATGGCCGCGCCGCCGTTCTGGCCGATGGCGGCGTAAACCGCGACCAGACCCAGCAGGATCACGCCCCAGATGGCGAAGTTACGCAGATTCATTCGGTCCTCGGTTTCTCGGCGCGCGCCCTGAGGCTCCGCCGATCAGCAGTCTTTCTAAGAAAATAGGTCAGTCGGCGCGGTTTCGCCATGCATGGGGTGAAAGAGGTCGTTCTCCTGCGTCGTTTCGCCCAAGGCCAGGTCCAGGCGCCGCACCCCCAGGGCCCGCACGCTCGCCCCCCGCCATGCAAGAACCGGCGCATCCCCGCCGTCCCGGATCAGCACGGGCAGCCCCCGGCGCGCCGCCGCCGGCAGCCCCGCCAGCACGCGCCGATCCGCCTCCGACAACCGCGCCAGCCTTCCCGCCGCCGCCTCGACGCGCCAGCCCGGCTCGCGCGCCGTGATCTCGAACCGCCCGTCCCAGACGGCGGCGACGCCCGGCTCCGGCGTCAGGAGCGCAGGCGGCCGACGCCGCATCTCCCCCGGCTCGCGCATCAGCCGCACCGAGGCGCCGTCCGCCTCGACCCGCGCCCCCGCCAACCCCGCAACGAAATCCTCGCCCCCCGCCAGCCGCGCCTTCAACGCCGCCAGCTTCTCCCCGCGCGGCGGCGTCGCCCCGCCCCCCGCGCACAACAGGGCCGCCGCCAGGGTGGACGCCGAGGCGTCGCGGGGGATTTCCAGCACGCCCGCCCAGGCCAGACTCGCCCGCTCGCCCGCCCCTTCATGGGGAGGGGGGTCGCGCAGCGACCGCGTGGGGAGGGTCACGCCAACCTCGTCCGTCGCCAAGCCGCCCGCCAAGGCCGCCCGCGCCCGGCTGCGCCCGAACCGCGCGTCCGCATTGGCCGGGTCCTCGATCCAGCCCTGCCCCCGCGCCGTCAGATAGTCCCGCAAGGCCTGGCGCCGCTCGTCCAGCAGGGGCCGCAGCAGCATCAGCCCCCGCCCCTGAGGCCAGACCGGCGAGGGCGACCACTCGCGCACCCGCCCCAGGGTCGAGCCGCGCGCCCGCATCCAGTCGGCCTCGGCCGCGTCGTCGTTGGTGTGGGCCAGCAGCACGACCTTCGCCCCCGCCGCCCGCGCCGCCTCGGCGATCAGCCCATGCCGCGCTGTCCGCGCCCGCGCCGTCAGGCCCGGTCCTGGCCCGGCCTCGTCCCAGCTCAGACCGCGCCAGTCGGCCCCCAGCGCGCGTGCCGCCTCGCCCGCGAACCCGGACCAGTTCGCGCTTTGAGGATTGAGATTGTGATCGACCGTCAAGGCCAGCAGCCGCCGCCCGCGCGCCTTCGCCCAGTCCGCCGCCAGATGCAGCAGGGCCAGGGAATCGCCCCCGCCCGACAGGGCCAGCGCGACCGGCTCGCCCCTGCCTGCATCCAGCCGCGCGTCCAGCCGGGCCAAGACCCGGCTGGTCAGGCCGTCGGCGTCGTCTGGCGTCAGCTGCAGTTCGCCCGCGTGCGCAGTTGCGTGGCGCGGGTCTTCTGCGCCGCCGTCGCCGTCTCGGCGTAGCGGCGCGTGAACTCGGTCAGGGCGCCGCAGGCCTGGGTGGCCCGGTCGGTGGCGCGCAGGGCCTCGGCCAGCTTCAGCGTCGTCTCAGGCGCCCAGGGCGTGCGCGGCCAGCCGTTCAGGGCGGCGGCGTAGGCGGGCACGGCGGCGGCGTTGTCGCGCGCCGCCACATGCAGGTCGCCCAGACGCGAGTTTGCCTCGCGCGACTGCGGCGTATTGGGCCAGGTCACGATGACCGTCTCCAGCGCCCGCTGCCCGCGCGCCCCGTCGGTCCCCAGCAGGCGCAGCGCCGCCGTCAGGTCCTGGGACGCGTCGCCGGTCGGCGAGTTGGCGACGATCGGCCCGTTCAGCTCGGCCTCTTCCTGCGCCGCCTTCTCGGCGCGCTCGACCCGGCCTTCCAGATCGCGCAGACGACGGCTCAGGGCGGCGTTGTCGCGCGTCGCCTCATCCAGCTGGAAGGTCAGGCGCTCGCCGTCGGCGTTCACCCGCTGGAAGGTCTGCTCCAGATCCGACAGGCGGCGTTCCATGATCTGAAGCTGGCCCTGCATGGCCACAACCTCAGGATCGGGCTCGACCAGGACGGGCTGGCCGGCGGCGTTCCTCTGGGTCAGGGCGCGCTCCAGACGGCGGACGTTGCGGTCCAGCTGATCCAGACGGCGCTTGTCCCACTGGACCGGCTCCATCGGCGCGACCTGGGCGACGACCGCGCCCCCGATCAGGGTCAGACCAATCGCCGTCAGGGCGGCGGATTTAGAAAAAGGCAGCTTCAGCATGTCTCAAGTCGTCCCATCGATTTGCGGCGCTCGCAAGGCCGAGTTGGTCAGTGGCCGAGGCCCAGATAGATGATGGCCAAGATGAACAGGGTCGCCGCGATCTCGCAGAAGATCACCAGAGCGATCGTCCGCCACAGGGTCGAGAAGATCTTCAGGCTGTAGGCGCCCTTCAGCTGGGCGAACATGTGGACCGGCACGATCAGGCCCGCCGCCAGCCCTGCGGCGGCTCCCGCCCCCTTGATCGTTGTCGCCACGATCACCACCGCCATCAGCAGCAGGGACATGAAGGTCAGCGAATAGAGGACGAAGACCCCGTGGTCGTACAGGGTGAAGCCCCGCTTCCACAGGAACATCAGGGCCACGAACGGGATCGACAGCGGCACCAGCAGGAAGGCGAATTTGTAGATGGTCTGCTGCAGCTTGTAGAGCGCCAGGTCCGGGTTCTTCAGCTTCTTGGCGACCGTCTTGGTCAGGCCGTTGGCGTTCCCGTCCTTGCCCACGTCGGCGGCGATGTCGGCCACCTGGGCCTGCCAGCTGCCGGGCGTCAGGCCGTCCTTGCGGCCCTCGACGGCGTCATGCTGCAGCCGCTCCAGCTTGGCCTTCTCGCTGATCACCCCGGCCTGGGCGGCGGCCAGTACCCCGGCCGCGACCCCGGCACGCGCGCCGCTGTTTGGCGCAGGGGGCGCGCCGTCGGCGGGCTCCATCGCCGCGACGGCCGCGTCGACCTCCTTCTGGGCGGCGACGACGACCTGCTCGGCCTCGGCGATCGCCTCGCGCTGGGCGGCGATCTGTTCCGGCAGGGACTGCAGCTTCACTTCCGAGTGCGGCATGAAGCTCAGGGCGAAGAACATGACGAACAGGGTGAACAGGAACATGGCTAGCGGCGAGACGTAGCGGGTCCGCTTGCCCTGCACCCATTCCCGCGTCAGCCGTCCGGGGTTCAGCACCAGCAGCGGCAGGGTGCGCCAGAAGCGCCCGTCGAAATGCATGACGCCGTGCAGCAGTTCCTCGCCCAGGTGCAGCAGGCTGCGGTGGACGTGCGCCGCCTGACCGCAGTTGGAGCAGAAGTTGCCCGTCACCTCGGCCCCGCAGTCGGCGCAGATCGTATGGTGTTCGCCCGCCTGCCCCGTCGGCTTCTCGATCGCCCCTGCAATGATTCCGCCCGTCATGGCGCCGCCTGCCGCTTCCAGATCAATCACGCTCTTCCCCCCGGATTCGGCGCGGACTTTGATCTTCCCCGCTCTCAAAGAAAAGAGGCGCCGGCTGCAAAGCCGACGCCTCTCGTCATTCAAGCCTTGCTCCGCGGTTAGCGCGGCGCGCCCGACACGATGGCGGTGTGGGCGTTGCGGTTCCGGGCCCAGGCCTGCTCGTTCGAACCCTCGGCGATCGGGCGCTCCTTGCCGAAGCTGATGGTGTCGATGCGGCCGGCGGGCACGCCGCGCTGGATCAGATAGCTGCGGACGGCCTCGGCGCGACGGGCGCCCAGGGCCAGGTTGTATTCGCGCGTGCCGCGCTCGTCGGCATTGCCTTCAATGCGGACCGTGACCTGGGGATAGCGCGACAGCCAGGCGGCCTGGGCGTCCAGACGCGGCTGGGCCTCCGGGCGCACCGAATAGGAGTCCAGGTCGAAGTAGACGCGGTCGCCGACATTGACGACGAAGTCCTGCTCCGAACCCGGCATGGCGGCGCCGACGTTGCCGCCTTCGACGGGGCCGGTCGGGGCGGTCGGATACTGCGGGCCGGTCGGCTGGGCGGGCTGCGTCGGCACGGCCGGCTCGACCTTGGGCTTGGGCGCGCAAGCGGCCAGGGCGGCGACGGCGGCGCTGACGGCGGCCAGCTTGATCAGGGTCGAGGTGTTCATCGGGTCGTCTCCTTGGTTCGGTCTGAGGACGGCGGCCTCAAGCTTGGCTTTATGCGGGTCAGCTAGACTGCGACGCGGCGCCGCGCCAGCCGCGATAACGCACAGTTTATGGGAATGGCTCCGGTCGTGATCTCACGAAGCCGTAAGCGTCAGGCGGGGCAGCTGTCGGGTCCCTGCCCCACGCCCAGATTGGCCGGCGGCGCGTCCAGCAGGCCCGACCAGGCCGGGTCGGACCCGCGCTCCTGATAGCCCGCCTGCGACACCACCCGGCCCGACAGGTCCACCGTCCACAGACGCGTGTCGCCGCCGGGGCTCTGGCGCGCGAAGGCGATGTAGCGGCCGTTCGGCGCCCAGGACGGGCCTTCCTCGAAATAGCTGGACGACAGGATGCGCTCGCCCGTGCCGTCCGACTTCATCACGCCGATGTGGAAGCGTCCGCCCGACTGCTTGGTGAAGGCGATCAGGTCGCCGCGCGGGCTCCAGGCCGGGGCGGTGTAGAGGCCGCCGCCGCGCGAGATCGGGCGCTGGCCCGAGCCGTCCGCCCGCATGGTGTAGAGCCGCGCCGTGCCCGAGCGGTCCGAGGTGAAGACGATCTGGTTGCCGTCCGGGCTGAACGAGGGCGAGGTGTCGATGCCGGGGTCCGAGGTCAGGCGCGACAGCTGGCGCGTCCGCAGGTTCATCACATAGACGTCGGTGTTGCCGCCGCGGATGATCGAGAAGGCCATCTTGGACCCGTCGTTCGAGAAGCGCGGCGCCAGCACCTGACCGTCGAACTCGCCCAGGCTTTCGCGCCGCCCGGTCGACAGGTTGTAAAGATAGATGCGGCTGTAGTCCTTGCCCAGCGCCACATAGGTCACTTCGTCGGGGTTCGAGAACGAGAAGCGCGGCGACATGATCACCTCGTCGCCCTGGGTCAGGAAGACGGGGTTGTAGCCGTCCTGATCGACGATGGTCAGGCGCGACAGCTTGTTCAGCTGGGTGCCGCTCTCGGACACGAACAGGACCCTTGAATCGAAGAAGCCCGCCTCGCCCGTCAGGCGCTGATAGACCACGTCCGAAATCTTGTGCGCGATCCGGCGCCACTGCTCTGAAGTGGCGGTGAACTGATAGCTGACCAGCTGGCACTGGCGGTAGGGGTCGTACAGGCGGAAGCCCACGTCCACCCGACCATCGGCGCGCGGCGTGACGCCGCCGTACAGCACCGCTTGCGCCCCGATCGTCGTCCACTGCGGGAAGTTGGGCGCATTGGCCAGGGTCAGGCCGGTCTCGATGAAGCTGCGCGGATCCAGCGGGTCAAAGAAGCCCGACCGCTTCAGGTTGCCGCTGACCACGCTCGAAATCTGCGGCCCGTTCGGCCCCGTGAAGGGCGCCACCGCGATCTGCAGCGGCCGCAGCACGCCCTCGTCCACCACCACGTCCTGCATCGGTGCGGCGGCCGCAGTCGCCTGGGGCTGGGTCTGTGCGGAAGCCGGCGCCTGTACCATCGCCGGGGCCGCCATCACGACCGCGGCGGCCGAGGCGAGGAGAAGGTGCAGACGCATAGGGAACTCCCGGAAGTTGGACGGCTCGTCGGTCCTTATCGCCAGACCGTATGACAAAAACCAGCTTGTGAAAGACAAGCTTGCCCCGGAATGGGGCGACTTTCAGACTTTAACGCCGCCCCAGCTCAATCCTCCCCCGTTCACGGGGGAGGGGGACCGCCGCAGGCGGTGGAGGGGGCGGCCGCTACCACAACGCTCAGACCGGATCCACGTCACCCCCGCCCAAACGTGGACGCCCGATCTCGCCCCCTCCACCATGCTGCGCATGGCCCCCTCCCCCGCTTCGCAGGGGAGGATCGCTAAGGCGGAAAGCCCTATCGACCCCCGCACTGACGCGCGGTTTCAAACCGGAAAGGCACGTCCTGCGCCTGGAAACCTGCCGGCACCGTGAACGGCGAGGTCGCCCGCAACGCTCGCAGCATGGCGTCCGACGCCGCCCGCCAGGTCGGGTCGCTGCGCGTATCCTGCAAGCGCGGCGCCCCGATGATGTCCCCGTCGGCGCTCAGCCGCACCGTAACGCGGATCACCAGATCATCCATCCCGGGCATGTCGCAGTTCAGATTCCAGTTGGGCGTCACCTGAGCGCCCAGGGCGGCCAGCTGAGGCCCGGTGGCGCGCGAGGCCGTCCCCGACCCCTGCTGACCCGTCGCCGGACGGCCCCGGTTCGGCGTCTGGCGCGGCGGACCGGCCAGGGCGTCCAGGTCCAGACCGGGCGCGGGCTTGGCCGGCGCCGGGCG
>NZ_DASWXW010000064.1:0-1874 GCF_036405315.1 Brevundimonas sp.
AACCATGACGACGGCATGATCGACAAGCTGGTCGACGCGATGGACAAGCTGTTCTCGCACTGCAACGTGGCGCGTCGTCCGGCGGCGGCATGACGACCGATCCCGAACTCGGCGAGATCATCGTCGAGTTCGTCCGCAACGGGACCTATGTGAAATGCTCGGCCGTCCACACGGCCACGGGAGTCGAGGTCTCGGCCATGGGCCCGGCGCAGGAGCCGCGCGCGGTCGAACGCGTGGCGATCGCCAAGCTGAAACGGGCGTTGTCACAGCGCTGACCCCCTAGATGTTGTGGTGTTGGGCGGCGCGGCCTAGATAGGAGCCGCCGTTTCAGCCTTCAGCCTTCGGGATGCCCGCCAGTGACCGCCTTTACCCACGACTCGTATTTCTCCAAGAGCCTCGCCGATGCTGATCCGGCGATCTTCAAGGGCATCCAGGGCGAGCTTGGCCGCCAGAAGGAGCAGATCGAGCTGATCGCTTCGGAAAACATCGTCTCGCAGGCGGTGCTGGACGCGCAGGGCTCGGTCCTGACCAACAAATACGCCGAGGGCTATCCGGGCCGTCGCTACTATGGCGGCTGCGAGTTCGTGGACGTGACCGAGGACCTGGCCCGCGAGCGCGCCAAGGAGCTGTTCGGCGCAGCCTTCGCCAACGTCCAGCCCCACTCGGGCGCCCAGGCCAACCAGGCCGTCTTCTTCACCCTGCTGCAGCCCGGCGACACCTTCCTGGGCATGGATCTGGCCTGCGGCGGCCACCTGACCCACGGCTCGCCCGCCAACCAGTCGGGCAAGTGGTTCCGCCCCGTGACCTACAAGGTTCGCGAAGACACCCATCTGATCGACTATGACCACGTCGCCGAAATGGCCCAGAAGGAGAAGCCCAAGCTGATCCTGGCCGGCGCCTCGGCCTACAGCCGCCACATCGACTTTGCGCGCTTCCGCGAGATCGCTGACAGCGTGGGCGCCTATCTGATGGTCGACATGGCCCACTACGCCGGTCTGATCGCCGGCGGCGTCTATCCCGACCCGATCCCGCACGCCCACGTCGTCACCACCACGACGCACAAGACCCTGCGCGGTCCGCGCGGCGGCATGATCCTGTCCAGCGACGCGGACCTGGGCAAGAAGATCAACTCGGCCGTCTTCCCCGGCCTGCAGGGCGGCCCGCTGGAGCACGTCATCGCCGCCAAGGCCGTGGCCTTCGGCGAGGCGCTGAAGCCCGAGTTCAAGGGCTACGCCCAGCAGGTGGTCAAGAACGCCCAGGCCCTGGCCGGCGTTCTGGTCGAGCGCGGCCTGGCCATCGTCTCGGGCGGCACCGACAGCCACCTGATGCTGGTCGACCTGCGTCCCAAGGGCGTGACCGGCAAGGCCACCGAGCATGAGCTCGAAAAGGCCCTGATGACCTGCAACAAGAACGGCGTGCCGTTCGACACCGCGCCCTTCACCGTCACCTCGGGCGTCCGTCTGGGCACCCCGGCCGGCACCACGCGCGGCTTCGGCGAGGAAGAGTTCAAGCAGATCGGCCACTGGATCGCCGACGTCGTCTCCTCGATGAACGGCGGCGACGAAGCCGATCCGGCCGTCGTCGCGGGCGTCGCCGCCCAGGTGCGCGAACTGACCGCGCGCTTCCCGATCTATCGCTAAGGGACCGACCGGATGAAGTGCCCCTTCTGCGGCAATGCGGACACCCAGGTGAAGGACAGCCGCCCGTCTGACGACGGCGCGGCCATCCGTCGCCGTCGGTCCTGTCCGCAGTGCAACGGGCGCTTCACCACCTTCGAGCGGGTGCAGCTGCGCGAACTGGTCATCCTGAAACGGAACGGCCGCCGCACCCCCTTCGACCGCGACAAGCTGGAACGCTCGCTGGGCATCGCCCTG
>NZ_DASWXW010000065.1:0-2270 GCF_036405315.1 Brevundimonas sp.
GGCGCTCAAGGCCTTTTCCATGTGGTCGCTGGCGGACGTCGTCGGGGAATACCTCGACGGCGTCTGCGCCTCCGGTCTGTGGGAGGCGCGGCTGGCGCGCGAGTTCTACAAGGGCGAGCTGACCACCTATTCGCCCGCCTATCGAGCCGAGGATCTGCCCGAGATTCTGCGCCTGTCCGACCACGTCATCTTCAACTCGCCGGATCAGGTGACGCGCTTCGCCGACCTGATCGCCAAGGCGCGGGCTGAGGGCGAGACCTTCGAGATCGGCCTGCGGCTGAACCCCGAACATTCCGAGGGCGAGGTCGCCAAATACGACCCGGCCCAGCCCTGCTCGCGCCTGGGCTTCCCGGTGTCGCAGCTGAAGCCGGAGCACATGCAGGGCGTCGACGGCCTGCATATCCATGCCCTGTGCGAACAGGACTTCGAGCCCCTGGCCCGCATCTGGGCGGCGGTGGAGGCCAAGCTCGCCCCCCTGCTGGGCGGGGTCAAATGGCTGAACCTCGGCGGCGGCCACCACGTGACCCGCGCCGACTATCAGACCGACCGTCTGGTCGCCTTCCTGAACACGCTGGCCGAACGCCACGGCGTGCAAGTCTATCTGGAGCCTGGCGAGGCCGTGGCCCTGGACGCCGGCATCCTGATCGGGGAAATCCTCGACGTCTTCGACAACGGCATGCCCATCGCCATCACCGACCTGTCGGCCACCTGCCACATGCCGGACGTGATCGAGGCCCCCTACCGCCCCGCCATGCTGCATGAGCCCGAGAACGGCGTCACCGTGCGCCTGGGCGGCCCGTCCTGCCTGGCCGGCGACATCATCGGCGACTACGTCTTCGCCGAGCGCCCGACGCCCGGAACGCGCCTCGCCTTCCTGGATCAGGCCCACTATTCGATGGTGAAGACCAACACCTTCAACGGCGTCCCCCTGCCGTCCATCGCCCTGTGGAACAGCGCCACGGACGAGTTGAAGATGGTGCGCGAGTTCGACTGGACGGAGTTCCGCGACCGCCTGTCGTGAGCTGCGGCGCCGAAAGGCGCCGCTTGCCGCACTTGCTCCGCTATAGGCTGTTAGGGAACGCTGGCCCCCGGCGCGCTCCGCCTTAGCAGATCAGGGTATTCGCTGGGACTGCCACGACGGACAACGATGCGACTGAAACCAGCGCGTTCCACGGCAGAGCGCGCTGACCCGACACACTGTTGATCCTGTTCATCGCTCCACACGATGTCTACCCGCAGGGCCTTGTCGGGCAGCGACGCCATCCATTGCTCGACCGACGCAGGATCTCTCGCCCACATATCCTGGACCAAGAAGCTGCACTCAGCGTCGTTCAAATCGACAGTCACAGGATACCCTAGGGTCAATGGCTCCTGGCGCCCCTCAGCAAGTCCGGCCAGCGCCGCAAAGAGGATGGCGATCAGCATCTGCGCCACCCCCTACCCGCCTCAGAAATACTCGGCCCCCGCCGGGCACTGGGCGGCCAGGCGACGGGCGGTGATGCTGGCGGGGATATAGGGCGTGCCGCGCATCAGCTGGGCGCCGCCGTTGAAGTGGAAGCTCTCGGTCTGATAGGTGCCGTTCAGGCGCACGTTGACGCGGCGGCCCTTCTTGTCCTGACAGGTGCCCTCGAACCGCGCGCGGCCGTCGCCGACCTGACGCGTCGGATAGGTGCATTTCCAGCGGTTGGTCGACAGGCCGCCGAAGAAGCGGTTGATCTCGCTGGGGCGGACGCATTTCTGCTCGGTGTCACGGCTGCCCAGGGCGCTGGTGGTGTATTCCCAATAGCCCGGCAGGACCGGCTGCGTCGGCGCCGCTGTCTGGGCCTGCGGGGCGGCGGCCGGCGCGCCCAGCATGACGGCGCCCGCGACGACGGGCGCGGCCAGGGCCAGAGCGCGGGCGAACGAAACAGGCAGCGTCTTCATGGTGAGCGGCTTCCGATAGGTCTTCATACGATCTTCTCTATAGCAGGGTCGTTGAACGCGGGCTGAACGAAGGCGATCCCCGCCCCAATCCCCAGCCTGACTCGACTCCAGCCTTGACGGCCTCCGAGTCATTCCTCTATACGGCCCCCTCTCTCGCAGGGGTCCGCCCGCTGCGTGCACCTGTTTCATGCGTCCGCACACGTTCGCGGATGTGACCTTGAGGATCTTAAGATGTCGCGTCGTTGCGAACTCACGGGTATCGGCCCGATGGTCGGCCACAATGTGAGCCACTCGAACATCAAGACCAAGCGCCGCTTCCTGCCGTCGCTGAAGACGGTCAAGGTGGC
>NZ_DASWXW010000066.1:0-5283 GCF_036405315.1 Brevundimonas sp.
GAAGACCTGCTGCGAGACGCTGAGGTGCACGCCGTGCGCCTGCATGATGAACATGGTGGCGAAGGTGCAGTAGAGCATCGAGCCGTCGAGGTTGAACGAATAGCCCAGCGGCAGGACGAAGCTGACGATGCGGCGACGCACGCCGACGGTAGGCAGGGCGTCCAGGATGCGCGGATAGGCGGCTTCCGAACTGGCGGTCGAGAAGGCCAGCAGGGCCGGGGTGCGGATCACCTTGAACAGCGGCAGGACGCGACGGCCCAGCACCAGGGCGCCGGCCAGGAACAGCAGGCCCCACAGGATGCCCATCGAGCCGTAGAAGCCGAGCACGAACTTGGCGTAGACGGCCAGCATCTCCAGCCCTTGCGTGGCGATGGTCGAGGCCAGGGCCGCGAAGATGGCGAGGGGCGCCAGCTTCATCACGAACTCAGTCACCTTCAGCATGATGGAGGCGGCCTGTTCGACCAGGTTCAGCACCGCGGGCGCCTTGTCGTCCAGGGCCGCGACCGCCGTGCCGACGAACAGGGAGAAGACCACGATCTGCAGGATCTCGTTCTTGGCCATGGCGTCGAAGATCGAGGTCGGCACCAGGTGGGTGACGAAGCCGTGCAGCGAGAAGGCGTCGGTCGAGGCGGCCGGGGCCGTCGCCAGCGCGGCCTCAGGCAGGTGCATCCCCGCCCCCGGCTGCAGCAGCTGGACCATCAGCAGGCCCAGCAGCAGCGACACCACCGAGGCGCCGATGAACCAGGTCATGGTCTTGACGCCGATGCGGCCGACCGAGGCGGCGTCTTCCATGTGAGCGATGCCCGCCACCAGGGTGGTGAAGACCAGGGGGGCGATGATCATCTTGATCAGACGCAGGAAGACGTCGGTGATCAGCGACAGATTCTTGGCCGCCGCCGCCGCCTGATCGGCGTCCAGATACTGGTTGACGCCCCAGCCGACGAGCACGCCGAGGATCATCGCGCCGATAATGAGGTAGGCGAATATTCGGTTCATTCTTTACGTTCCAACTTCACTCGGCCCACCCCGTCGGAATGCCTCCCCCGACCGCACGAGCCCCATCCGTTCCATACGAAAGCGGGGCCGCAGACGTTCGAAATGTCCACTGCCCCGCCTCGTTCAGTTCTTTGCTAAAGCCAATCGGCCTTCGCGCCTAGATCAGAATTCCTTCCGGATGGTCGCATACCACCAGCGTCCCCGGTTGGAGTGGACGCTGCCGTCGTAGCCGAAACGCTCATTGGCCAGCGGCGGCTCTTCATTGGTGATGTTGCGCGCGCCGACGCGAAGGCGCGTGCCGGCCATCCGACCGCCCTCGAACTCGTACTGAACGTAGAGGTTGTGGGTCAGCCAATCCTCAACGACCCAGTAGTCGGTCGTGCCGGCGATATTGGCCGAGGTGTCGTAGTAGTCGCTGACGTAGCTGGAATAGAAGCCGGTGCTCCACGGGCCGTTGTCCCAGGTCAGGCTGGACGACGCCTTCCACTGGGGCCTGCCGTTGCGGCGGACCAGCTCCTCGACTCCCGAGACAGCGACGCCCGAGATCACGCCGTCCTTGAGCGCGTCCAGCAGCATCTGGTGGTCCTCGTTGGCCTCCTGATACAGCTTCAGCCACTGGCTGACGTTGACCGTCCAGGTGAAGGCGCCGATCGGGGTGTCGCGCAGGCTGTAGTGCATCCGATAGTCGACACCCTCGGATTCACGCGGCTGCAGGTTCAGGTAGTCGTCCTTGATGGACAGCAGGGCGCCGACCGGAGCCAGGCCGGCGGCCTGACCGTCTGCGATCTGCTGGGCGTCCGGCGCGGCGCGCACCACGTTCGGATTGAAGCTGCCGATCTGACGCAGATAATAGTCCATCACCAGCTGGTTCGTGCCGCCGAAGATGCCCACCAGATCGGTCTGGTTGATCTTCCAGTAGTCCACCGCGAAGGTCAGGTCGCCATAGGCCGACGACCAGAGCTTGGGCTCGAACACGACGCCGGCGCTGAGGTTCTTCGACCGCTCGGGCTTCAGGTTCGGATTGCCGGCGCGGTTCTCGATCCGCGATTCCGAGACGCAGTAGTCATTGTTCGACGTCAGGGTCGGGATGGCCCCGATCTTCAGCTGAACCGCGCAGGCGGCGTAGTCCCGGCGCGAGTTCGAACGCTGGAAGTCCGGCTGGTGCAGCTGGGTCAGGTTCGGCGCGCGGAAGCCCTCGGACCAGGCGGTGCGGAACATCAGCCAGTCGTTCGGGCGATAGGCGATCGCCACCTTGGGCGCGCCCACCGTGCCGAACAGCGAATAGTCCTCGAGACGACCGGCGACCTGCATGTCGATCGACTTCACGAAGGGAATGTTCATGTCCGGCGACACCACCGGGATCGCCAGTTCGGCGAAGGCCGAATAGACGTTGCGCGCGCCCGAGCTGTCCGGAGTGAAGGTCACGCCCATCACGTCGCTCTGGGCGACGCCGCCAGCCAGATCGGTGAAGGTGATGGTGCCGTCCAGACGGTCGTCGCGGTCCTCGGCGAAGGTCTCGCGCCGCGCCTCGACGCCCGCCGCTAGGCCGACGTCACCGGCCGGAAGCGAATAGATGTCAGGACGCGAGACGTGGAAGTCCCACTGCATGAGCTCGGTCTCTGCCGTCCGTCCGACCCGAACCAGGAAGCTGTCGATGACCGCCTGATCATTGACGCCGAAGGCGGCGTTGCGCGGATTGGTCAGATCGCCGCCCGCGAACGGGTTGTAGGCGTCGCGCGTCGTCCGGTTGATGGCGGCCTGCAGGCCGGTCATGCTGACGCCGTCCATCTGATCTTCGGTGCGGGCCTTGGAATAGAGCAGCGCGCTTTCCCAGTCGAAGCCCAGATATTGGCCGCGCAGACCGCCGACGAAGCGGGTGGTGACGTTCTCGACGTCGACGCTGCGGTAGCCCAGGTCGGCGAAGCGGAAGTCGCGAATCTCGACCGGCGCGCCCGAGACCGGCACGGCCCCCGCGCCCGAGGCGGCCAGGCCCGGCAGACGCGCGGTGACGCCCACGGCGCCCAGCGGGTTCCAGTAGGCGGTCGGCGACATCAGCACCCGCTGATAGTCCAGCGGCGTGTCCTGCTGACGCTGCGACCAGGTGTTGGCCCAGTAGTAGCCAATCTCGCCGAACGCCTCGAGGCCGTTCTCGAACTCATGATTGATGAAGGTGAACAGGTTGGCGCGATCGACGGCCGAACTGATCGTCCGCATCGTGTCCAGGTCATAGCGCAGGTTCTGATCGTCGCCCGTGGTCGCCAGCGTCGAATTGTCGAAGCAGGTGCCGGCCACGAAGCCTGGCGCCAGACAGCCCGGGTTCGTGCCCGGCTGAATGTGGAACGAGCCCGCCGAGCTGGTCAGCTGCTGGCCGTTGACGTTGGTCGTCAGCTTGTCCGCGACATAGGTGCCGGGCTTGAGCCGGTAGCCTTCGGCCCAGGCGGTGATGGTGCTGTAGCTGACGTAGTCCAGACCCGCGGCCCGGTCGCCGAAGCGCCTGATCCGCCCCTCGACGGTGGCGTAGTCGCGTTCCCAGATGAACAGGGCGTCGCGGGTCAGGTAGTCGCCCATCACCGAGATGTTGGTGCGGCCGTCGTTGAAGTCCTTGCCCGCCTGGAAGTTGAAGGAATACTCCTCCATTCCGCCTTCGTCTCGACCCATGCCCGACTGAACGGTCAGGCCCTCGAAATTGCCGCGCAGGACGGTGTTGACCACGCCCGCGACCGCGTCAGTGCCGAACAGGGCCGCTGCGCCGTCGGCCAGGACCTCGACGCGCTGGACCCCCATGACCGGGATCGAGTTGGTGTTGACGGTCGTGACCGGCACGAAGTTCTCGACCTGGGTGCCCGGATGGGCCACCAGGCGGCGGCCGTTCAGCAGCGCCAGGGTATTGCCGGTGCCCAGGGCCCGCAGATCGATCGAAGCCACGTCGCCGCGGGCGTTGTTGATGCCGCCGTTGTCGGTGTCGGCGTCGTTGAAGTTGACGTCGCCGGCCTGCGAGATGGCGCGGTAGAGGTCGTCGCCGTCCACGGCGCCGATGGCGTCGATGTCCTGGGCGCCGATAACCGTGACCGGCAGGGCTTCATTGATCCGCGTGCCCTTGATGCGGCTGCCCACCACCACGACTTCGTCGACCTGGGTGGCGTCCGCCGTCCTGGGGCGCTGGCGCAGGATGAAGGTCGAACCTTCACGACTGACGATCTCCAGATCCGTGCCTTCGATCAGCAGCTTCACCGCCGCTTCGACGTCCATGACGCCGGTGACGGCGCGGGTGCGCACGCCCGCCAGATGGGCCGTCGGGGCCGAAATCTGCACGCCGGCCTGACGCGCCAGCTCCGTGATGGCCTGGCTGATCGGCTGGGCCGGGACGTTGAACGTCCGATCCTGCGCGTGACCGCCGTTCGCCGCAAACAGCAGCGCCAACCCCGCGGCGCTTCCCGCCAGACCCTGCTTCCAAGACGCTTTCATACCCCGACCCTTGTTCTTTTTGGACGTCCGCCTTGAGACGGATCTCCTCCAAGACGCGGGCCGCGCGCGTTTCCGCCAAAAAAAGCAATTCGTGGTCGGAAATTAGACCAGACGGCGACTCAGGCGGATCTCCTCGGCGTTCACGTCCACCTCCAGATCCAGACTGCCGGCGGCCGCGCGGGCGAAGGCGACGGGGTCGTTGGCGACGAACAGGCCGGTGATCTTCAAGCCCGCCACCGCCGGGTCCGCCGGCACGATCCGCGTGGAATTATAGCGGGCGAACTCCCGCGCGGCGCGCGACAGGGTCTCGTCCTCCAGCTGGATCCGGCCGTGCCGCCAGGCCAGCTCGCGATCGGCGTCGACCCCGCCGCTGTGGATCGGCCGGGCCCCGTCGGACAGGAGGGCGCGGGTGTTGGCCGCCAGTTTCAGCGCCCCGCCGTGCGCGCCGCTGACGGCGACGTCGCCGCCGAAGGAGACGACCTGCAGGGGCGCCCGACCCAGACGCCGCACCAGGAAGCTGGCGCCGTTGGCGACCACCGCCGCCTCGCCGGACCGCACCACGAAGGGACGGCCGGCGTCGGCGACCACATTGAACAGCGCCTCGCCAGCCTCCAGCAGGATCTCGCGCGCGCTGGAACTGTAGCGGACGTCGCCTTCGGACAGGGTGTTCAGCGTCATCACCGACCCGTCGTCCAGCGGCACGACCCGCGTCTCGCCCATCCGGGTTTCGAACGGCTGGGTCTGCATCCGGCGGACGGCCCAGGCCCCCGCCCCGCCGACGGCCAGCGCGCCGACCGAGGCCGCGACCAGGGCCCGCCGGGT
>NZ_DASWXW010000067.1:0-6317 GCF_036405315.1 Brevundimonas sp.
CTTCTTGCCGGTGAACACCACCTTGTCGACGTTGGTGACGACGACGTAGTCGCCCATGTCAACGTGCGGGGTGTAGGTCGGCAGGTGCTTGCCGCGCAGACGGTTGGCGATGAAGGTCGCGAGGCGGCCCACCACGACGCCTTCGGCGTCGATGTGGATCCACTTCTTTTCGACCTCTGCCGGCTTCATCGAAGCCGTAGTGCTCTTCAGCATAATGAGGGTCCTGAAAGACGAACGGTGCGGCCCATCCCGTGACCGGGCGGAGCGGAAGGCGTGCTGATAGAGGGTCATCCACAGCAGGTCAACACCGGTTCGCGACATGATTTTTAGCCAAAAGATTGATTTAAAAGAATTTATTGCAAACGGTATTAAAATACCCAAATATTTCCATCCTCGCTCATCCTGGCGAAGGCCGGGATGCGCAGAAAGGAAGAGCCCCTCCTCATCCGACCTCCCCCGTATCAAGTCCTGGTCGGCCGCCTTCTCGGGCAAGAGGAAAGGGAAAGAAGCCCGTCGAACCGCTTTTTGTTCTTGATTTGTTCCAGTCCTGTGTCACCCTCCCCTCATGAAGACGGCGATGAAAGGACGCGGCGCACGCTCCAACGACTCGGGCCGGTATGAAGCCGACCGGCGCGAGGACTTCGACGACGGCTGGACGGATCAGGACGAAGCGGCCGCGCCGCTCCGCACCACCCTCTCGCCGGAACACGCGCGCACCATCATCGCCAAAAATACGAGTCCCGACGTCGGCTTCGATCGCTCCATCAACCCTTACAAGGGCTGCGAACATGGCTGCATCTACTGCTACGCCCGTCCGTCCCATGCCTGGATGGGCCTATCCCCGGGTCTGGATTTCGAGAGCCGGATCTTCTTCAAGCCCGAAGCCGCGCGTTTGCTGGAACAGGAACTCAGCAAGCCCCGATACATCTGCAAGCGCATCCACATAGGCGGCAACACCGATCCCTATCAGCCGGTCGAGCGCGAAACCCTGTCCACCCGCTCGATCCTTCAGGTCATGCAGCGGTTCCGTCAGCCGTTCAGCATCATCACCAAGTCGGTGCTGATCGCCCGCGACGCCGACATCCTGGGGCCGATGGGACGCGAAGGCCTGGCCTCGGCCATGATCTCCATCACCACGCTCGACCGTGGTCTGGCCCGGGCGATGGAGCCGCGCGCCTCGACCCCCGCCAAGCGGCTCGAGGCCATCAGCCGTCTGGCCGACGCGGGCTGTCCCGTCGGCGTCGGCTTCGCCCCGGTCATTCCCGGCCTGAACGACCACGAGATGGAAGCCATCCTCGAGGCGGCTCAGAAGGCCGGCGCGACCTCGGCCATGTATGTGACCCTGCGCCTGCCGCTGGAAATCAAGGACCTGTTCCGCGAATGGCTGGCCGACGCCCGGCCCGAGCGCGCAGCCCGTGTCATGTCCCTGATCCGCCAGACACGCGGCGGCAAGGACTACGACCCTGACTGGGCCCAGCGCATGAAGGGAACCGGCCCCGTCGCCGAACTGATCGCCGCCCGCTTCAAGGCGGCGATCAAACGCTATGGTCTGGACGCCCCGCGCCCTCCGCTGGACGTGACCCGGTTCCGCGTCCCGCCCGACATGCGGCCCCAGATGGATCTGTTCGACCTGGCGTTCTGACGCCTTAGCGACGGAAAATCCCGACCAGTTCGACGTGGGTCGACCACAGGAACTGGTCGATGGGCGTGACCTTCTCCAGCCGGAAGCCGCCGTCGATCAGGACGCGGGCGTCGCGGGCGAAGGTCTGGGGATTGCAGGATACGCCCACGACCAAGGACGCCTTGGTCCCCTGCAACTGCTGGGTCTGTTCCAGCGCGCCTGCGCGCGGCGGGTCGATCACGATGGCCTCGCAACCCTTCAAGTCATAGGGCGACAGCGGGCGGCGGAACAGGTCGCGCGCCTGGGCCTCGATGGTCTTCAGACCCTGGGCCGTGGACACGCCCGCCTTCAGCGCCGCAATCGACGCCGCCGACGAATCCGCCGCCAGGACGCTGGCCACCTCGGCCAGGGGGAAGGTGAAGGTGCCGGCGCCGCAGAACAGGTCGGCGACCTTCTTGGCCCCCCTCACCGCCTCGACCGCCCGACTGACCATGGCCGCCTCGGCGGCGGGCGCCGCCTGCAGGAAGGCTGCCGGCGGCAGGGGCACGGTGGCCCGCCCGAAGGTGATGCGCGGCTGGCGCGCCATCACCAGGGTGTCGCCGTCCAGGCTGAGCCGCGCCAGACCAGCCTCGGCCGCAGCCGCAATGGCCCGCGCCGTCATGTCCGCCGTCAGTCCGCCCGACTTCTTCTCGACCCCGGTCACGTCCACATCCAACCCGGTGTCGGTCAGGGTGACGTGCAGGGTCGGGGCCGACTTCGGGTGCCCCAGGAAGGGCGCCGCCACCTTGGCCAGCGCCGGCAAGGCCGCCGTCAGCGCCGGATCGGACACCGGGCAGTCGGTCAGCTCCACCAGCCGCCACGACCGCCGCGCCTTGAAGCCCAGCAAGACGCGCCCGCCCGGGCCGCTGCGCGCGTGCAGGGCCAGACGGCGACGGCTGGCCTGCGGAACGGCCACGGTCGCCTCGACCTCGGTCTCGACGCCCTCGCGCGCCAGGGTCTGGATCACCACCTCGCGCTTCCACGCCAGATAGGGCTCGTCCGCCCAGTGCTGCAGCGGCGCGACGCCGCATTCGGCATAGGTTTCGGAATGGATCGGTCGGCGGTCCGGGCTGGCTTCGATCAGCTCGAACGCCTCGACGCGGCCGTCCTTCACCTCGGCCGAGATCACTTCGCCCGGCAGGGCGCCCGGCACGAAGACGAAGCCCTTGGGCGTTTCGGCGATTCCGTCGCCCTGGTGGCCCATGCGGGCGATGGTCAGCGTTTGCATCATGGCGCGGCTTCTAACCGTTCCCGCGCGGAATCTGAAACCTGAACGAAGATGAACGGCCCGATCAAAAGCCGTTCAGCTTCGGGGCCCTATGACGGGATGCAACAGACAGCGGAGCGAAGCCGTTCAGCTTCGGCATCTGTCACAGGAACACGAACGATGATCGGTCATCTGTCCCAAAAGGCATCCGCCGCCGCTGTCGCCGCCCTCGCCGTGGCCGGTTCGCTCATGGTTCCGGGCGTCGTCAGCGCCCAGACCTATGGCTACGGCTATCCGCCCGCCTATGGCTACAACAGCGGTTATGGCCAGGGCTATGATCCCTGCGTTCGCGATCAGCGCGACCGCACGACGACAGGCGGCGTGGTCGGCGCCACCATCGGCGCCATCGCGGGATCGCAGCTGGCGGCGCGCGGTCGTCGCACCGAAGGCAGCGTCCTGGGCGGCGTGCTCGGCGCGGCGCTCGGCGCCGGCGTGGGCAACAACTCCGCCGCCTGCGACAGCCGCTATCGCTCGTCCGGCTACGATCAGTCCTATGGCCGGACCTATGTCCCGCCGGCCTACGGCTACGACAACCGTCGCTACGACGACGGCTACGGCCGCGACTACCGCGAATACAGCAACGGCTACGACCGCGGCTACACCCAGCCCGCCCCGGACTATCGCCATCAGAACACTGACGAATGCCGCCTCGCCGAGAGCGTCATCCGTCTGCCCGACGGTCGCAGCGAGACGCGCTACGTGCGCACCTGCCCCGACCAGGACGGCCGCTATCGCGTCGTCGATTAAGTTTCAGCCCCCCTGTCGATCGACGACGTGAAGAGGGCCGCCGGTTTTCCGGCGGCCCTCTATAAATTCAGGGTCAGGCCCGTTTGGCCCACATCAGGAACTCGAGGTTGCCGTCGCCGCCCGTGATCGGACTTTCCGCCGTTTCACTCACGGCCCAGCCGACGCTTTCCAGCCAGGCGCGCACGCCCTCGACCGCCGCCGCATGGGCCTCGGGGTCCTTGACCACGCCCTTCTTGCCCGCGTCCTTGGGCCCCGAACCCTCGAACTGCGGCTTGACCAGGGTGATCAGATCCGCGTCAGGCGCCGCCAGATCCAGCGCCGCCGGCAGCACCTTCGACAGACCGATGAAGCTGGCGTCGCAGACAACCAGCGACGGCGCCTCGGGGATGATCTCGGGCGTCAGTTCGCGCGCGTCCGTCCGCTCCAGATTGACCACGCGCGGATCGGCGGCGACCTTCGGGTGCATCTGACCGAATCCGACGTCCACGGCGAAAACCCGCACCGCGCCGCGATCCAGACAGACCTCGGTGAAGCCGCCGGTCGAGGCGCCAACGTCCAAAACCACCCTGCCCTCGACCGCGACCGGCCACAGGTCCAGCGCCCGCTCCAGCTTCAGCGCCCCGCGCCCCACCCAGCGGTGGGCGGCGGCGTAGCCGATCTCGGCGTCGTCGCTGACGGCCTGCGAGGCCGCCTTGGCGGGCGCACCGTTTATCGTGACGCCGCCCGCCTCGATCGCAGCCTTGGCCTTGGCCCGGCTTTCGGCCAGGCCACGCGTGACCAGAAGCTGATCCAGACGGACCGTCCTCACGCGCCGGCCATCGCGTCCAGACGCGCCAGAGCGGCCTGCAGCTTGGCCTTGCCCTCTTCGGCCTCGGCCAGCTTGGCGCGCTGCTCATCGACGACTTCCGGGGCGGCGCGCGACACGAAGTTGGGATTGCCCAGCTTCTTGTTCACGTGGCCGATGTCGCTCTCGAAGACCGCGATCTCCTTCTCCAGACGCGCGCGCTCGGCGGTCAGGTCGATGATCCCGGCCAGCGACAATGCCGCCGTGGTTCCGCCCGAGACAAAGGTCACGGCCCCGGCAGGCGCGGCCTCGGCCGTGCTGATCTCGGACACGCGACCCAGGGTCAGCAGCAGGTCGCGGTGGCGCGCGATGCGTGCGGCGGTCACGGCGTCAGGCGCGACGAAGGCCAGCGGCGGCTTGGCCGACGGCGGCACATTCATCTCGGCCCGCAGGGCGCGGATTTCACCGACGAAGTCGACCAGCCAGCCGATCTCGGCCTCGGCCGAGGCGTCGATGAAGGCGTCCGGCAGCACCGGCCATTCGGCGCCGATCAGCAGGCTATCGCGAGCCGGACCTTCCTTGCCCAGCTCGGCCCACAGCTCTTCGGTGATAAAGGGCATGACCGGATGCAGCAGTTTCAGCGTCTGGTCGAGGGTCCAGGCCGTCATGGCGCGCGTCTCGGCCTTGGCGGCCTCGTCGGCGCCGTTGAACACGGGCTTGGCCAGCTCCAGATACCAGTCGCAGAAGACGTTCCAGACGAAGCGGTACAGGGCGCCCGCGGCGTCGTCGAAACGACCGCCCTCGATGGCTTCCGACACGGCGCGCTCGGCCTTGGTCAGCTCGCCGCGGATCCAGCGGTTGATGGTCTGCTCGACGGCGGCGGGATCGAAGCCCTCGACGCGCTTGGCCTCGTTCATCTGGCTGAAGCGTGCGGCGTTCCACAGCTTGGTGCCGAAATTGCGATAGCCTTCAATACGCTGCTTCGAAAGTTTGATGTCGCGCGTGCCCGAGAGGATGGCCATGGTGAAGCGCAGCGGGTCGGCGCCCAGCTCGTCGATGATGCCCAGGGGGTCGATGACGTTGCCCTTGGACTTCGACATCTTCTGGCCCTTCTCGTCGCGGACCAGACCATTGATGATGACGCGCTTGAACGGGACTTCGCCGTCCATGAAGTGCAGGCCCATCATCATCATCCGGGCGACCCAGAAGAAGATGATGTCCGCCGCCGTAACCAGATCGCTGGTCGGATAGAAGCGCTGCAGATCCTCGGTCTTCTCGGGCCAGCCCATGGTCGAGAAGGGCCACAGGGCCGAGCTGAACCAGGTGTCCAGAACGTCCTCGTCCTGCGTCAGGGCCTTGCCGCCCGCCTGAGCGATCGCCTCTTCCTCGGTTTCGGCGACGTAGATCTGGCCGTCGGCGTCATACCAGGCCGGGATGCGGTGGCCCCACCACAGCTGGCGGCTGATGCACCAGGGCTCGATGTTGCGCAGCCACTCGAAATAGATCTTCTCGTAGCTCTTGGGCTCGAAGACGGTCGCGCCGTCCTCGACCGCCTTCAGCGCCGGCTGGGCCAGGGTGTGGGCGTCGACGTACCACTGGTCCGTCAGCCACGGCTCGATGACCACGCCCGAGCGGTCGCCATGCGGGACGACGTGCTTGGTCTTCTCGATCTCGCGCAGCCAGTTCTCTTCCTCGGCGCGGGCGACGATGGCCTTGCGCGCGGCGAAGCGGTCCAGACCGACCAGATCAGCGGGGATTTCCGGCACATCCTCGTTGGTGATGCGCGCGAAGGCGTCCATCACGTTCAGCGCGGCCAGACCGGCGCGCTTGCCGACGCCGAAGTCGTTGAAGTCGTGCGC
>NZ_DASWXW010000068.1:0-4925 GCF_036405315.1 Brevundimonas sp.
CGAAGCCTTCTTCCCCTTCGCCGACGGCCTGCTGGAAGCCGTCGCCGCCGGGGCCACGGCGGTGATCCAGCCGGGCGGCTCGATCCGCGACGAGGAGGTCATCGCCGCCGCCGACGAACGCGGCATCGCCATGGCCTTCACGGGCGTGCGGGTGTTCCGCCACTAGGCCATCTTCCTTCTCCCCTTGAGGGAGAAGGTGGGCGCCGAAGGCGCTCGGATGAGGGGTGAAAGCGCCGTGGTCCGCCGATCACGGCGCTTCTTCTTTGACGCTCGCGCGTTATGCTGCCGGCATGGATACGCTCGACGCCCGCTGGGCCATGCTGGAACCGCATACGACCGTGGTCGGCCCCGACGACGACCTGCCGCGTCCGGCAGTGTTGCTGTTCCACGGCTGCGGCGGCCTGCGGGACCATCTGCCGCGCTACGCCGAGGCGGCCAGGGCGGCGGGCTGGCGCGCCTTCATCGTCGATTCCTACGGCCCGCGCGGCTGGAACCGCGCCTTCACCCTGACCACGGTCTGCACCGGTCTGGTGCTGCGCGGCTATGAGCGGGCGGGCGACCTGCTGGCCGCCATCGACGGGATTTCAAAGCGCCCCGACGTCGACCCGAGCATTCTGTCGCTGGCCGGATGGAGCCACGGCGGCTGGTCGATCATGGAGATGATGAGCGAGGACCCGCAGCCCGGAACCCTGGGCGTGGCCAATCCCGGCGACTGCGACCTGTCGGGGGTCAAGGCGGTCTGGCTGGCCTACCCCTATGTGGGCTTCTGGGCCTTCAACCGGATGAAGCCCTGGCGGCACTGCCCGCGCGTCCTGGCCCTGACGGCCCGGCGCGACCACCTGACCACGGTGTCGAACGCCGAGCGGGTCAACGCCATGATCCGCGACTGCGGCTCCGAGGTCGAAAGCTGGGTCGCGGAGGGCACCCACGCCTTCGACGAACCGACCAGCAACGGCCCGATGCGTCACGATCCCGAGCTGACGCTGGAGGCCCTGCGCCGCTTCACCGCCTTCCTCAAGGACGTGGCGCCCGACGCCTGATCCTCAGCCCAGGGTCGCCGTGACCGTGATCTCGGCGCGCACCGAATGGGCCATCTCGCAGTGCTCATGCGCGGCGTGGTGCAGGGCGTCCAGCTCGGCCTGATCGGGCTGGCGTCCCGTAAACGTCGTGAGAGGCTTGAGGGCGACGCGCGCCAGATAGGACTTGCCCGCTTCGTTCTTGTCCAGCTCGCCCGAAGCCTCGTCCAGATAACGGTCGACCGTCAGGCCGGCGTTGGCGGCGAAGGCCAGGAACCACAGCATGTGACAGCTGGACAGGGAGGCGATCATGGCCTCCTCCGGGTCCACCGCCGTCGCGTCCGACAGAGGGACCGGCACGCCCGAAGGCGCCGAAGAGCCGGGCACCACCGCCCCGCCGTCGAAGCGCCAGACATGGGCGCGGCTGTATCGCTTGTCGACGAAGGCCTGATCGCCCCGCGTCCATTCCACCGTCGCGCCGTGTCCGCTCATGTCGCCTCTCCTCTAGCCCTCGCCCAGAGAGGTATAGATCATGCGCGCCCGCGTCTGGAAACCCAGCCCCCGATAGAAGGCGATCGTAGCCTCGTGATCGGCGAAGGCGTGCAGGAAGGCCGCTTCTCCCGTCGCCAGAATCTCGCCGACCACCAGGCGGGACAGGGCGGCGGCGTAGCCCATGCCGCGATGTTCCGGATGGGTGCAGACCCCGCTCAGCTCGGTGAAGCCGTCGACGCGCAGCCGACGTCCCGCCATGGCCACCAGTTCGCCGTCGCGCTTGATCCCGACGAAGGGACCCAGCTCGCGGGTCCTGGAACGGAAGGGGCCGGGCCGCGTCAGGGTCGCCAACGCCAGCATGGCCGGGGCGTCGGCCTCGTCCAGCACCTCGATCACGCCGTCCAGCGGCGCGGCCGGTCCCGCCGGCGTCAGGGCCGTGGCCGTCATCTGCACCAGGGCGACCTGGGCCGCGACCGGCGCGCCCTCGGGCAGGACTCCGGCCATCGGACCGTCCTCGCGTTCGACTAGTCCCGCGCCGGGGTAGCGCCGGGCCAGGACGCCGAGCGCCTCGCGGCTGGCCGCGCTGTCGTCGGCCGCCGCCAGAAAGACTCCGACCTCGGGGTCGAGCCGCACGGCGTCCGGCCCGGAATCGGGCGTCGTGAACCGGGACAGGCGGGTGGTCAGGGCGTTGAAGACGGCGCGATCGAGAGGATGGGTCATGACCGGGGATCTAGGCGCGAAGACCTCGCCGCGAAACCCGCCGCGGCGCCGTCAGGTCCGAAAAGCGCCGATCAGCCCTGCCAGAAGCCGACGATCTTCTTGACCTCGTCCACCACCGGCTGGGCGACCTCGCGGGCGCGCTCGGCGCCGACGGCCAGGGCGCGGTCGATCTCGGCCGGATCGGCCATCAGGCGGCGCATCTCGGCCGTGACCGGGGCCATGGACGTGACCGCCAGCTCGGCCAGCTTCGGCTTGAACGACCCGAAGCCCTGACCGCCGAACTCGGCCAGAACCGCCTCGCGCGTCGTGTCGGCCAGGGCGGCGTAGATGGCCACCAGGTTCCGGGCCTCGGGCCGTCCCTCCAGACCCTCGACCGTGTCCGGCAGGACATCCATGTCCGACTTGGCCTTCTTGATCTTGGCGGCGATGGTGTCGGCGTCGTCGGTCAGGTTGATGCGCGACAGGTCCGACGGGTCGGACTTGCTCATCTTGGCCGAACCGTCACGCAGGCTCATGACGCGCGTGCCCGGTCCCTGGATCAGGGGTTCCGGTTGGGGGAAGAAGCCGGCAACGCCGAAGTCGTTGTTGAACTTGGCGGCGATGTCGCGGGTCAGCTCCAGATGTTGTTTCTGGTCTTCGCCCACCGGCACCTCGGTCGCCTTGTAGAGCAGGATGTCCGCCGCCTGCAGCACCGGATAGGTGTAGAGGCCGACGCTGGAGCGTTCCTTGTGCTTGCCCGATTTCTCCTTGAACTGGGTCATCCGGTCCAGCCAGCCTAGGCGGGCGACGCAGTTGAAGATCCAGGCCAGTTCGGCGTGGGCCGGCACCGCCGACTGCGGGAAGATGGTCGCCTTGGCCGGGTCGAGGCCCGCCGCCAGATAGGCCGCCGCGATCTCGCGCGTCTGGGCCGCCAGCTTAGCGGGCTCCTGCCAGACCGTGATGGCGTGCATGTCGGCGACGAAGACGAACAGGGGCGCGCCCGTGTCCTGCAGCTCGGTGAAGCGTTTCAGCGCGCCCAGGTAGTTGCCCAGGTGCAGGGCGCCGGAGGCCTGGATGCCGGACAGGATGCGGCGCGGACCGGTGTAGGGGGCCGGGGTCTGATCAGTCATGGAAATGTTCTCGGGACTCGAAGAGGCTGGATTCGGCGCACGCGCAGGCGTGCGGGGTCGTGCGGTGAACAGTCAGCCGCGCCATCGCCGGGCGACGAAGAGGTGTCCCGAATGAGCCATGCCTTCGCGCTTATCGGTTCAGGACGCGAAGGGCAAGCTTACCGCCCCTTGCGGATCAGGCCCTTGATCTCGGCGACCGTCACCGCGCGGGTGGCGAAGGCCAGGACCACATAGGTCAGACCGCCCGCCGCCACGACGACCAGCAGGGTCAGCTCCTTGGCGCCGTGATCCGATCCGATCGCCCCCAGCAGGGCCTCGACCGGCGCCTGCAGCATCGGCCGCGCCCAGGAGGCGACGCCGACGACGACGCCCAGGCCGATGCTGGCCAGGAGGATGCGCGCCAGCCGCGAGGCCGCCGCCGGGCTGGGCCGATAATGCCCCCGCCGCCACAGGGTTGCGCCCAGCAGCAGGGCGTTGGTCCAGGCGGCGGCGCTGACCGCCGCCGCGATCCCGGCGATGCCCATGCCCAGGTTGAACAGGGTGATGGCCAGGGCGGCGTTCACCGCCACCGAAACCAGGGCGAAGGCCATGGGCCGACGCGTGTCGCCGCGCGCGAAGAAGGCCGGGGCCAGGATGCGGATCAGGACGAAGGCCGGCACGCCCCAGCCGAACTGGAACAGGGCCTGGGCCGTATTGACGGCGTCGACCTGCAGGAAGGCGCCGCGCGTGAACAGGGCGTCGATCAGGAAGTAGGGCATGGCCATCAGGGCCGCCGCCGCCGGCAGGGTCAGGGCCATGGACAGAGCCAGGGCCTCGTCCATCGAGGCCTGCTGCTGGCTATGATCCTTGGACGCCACCGCCGCCGACAGCTTGGGCAGCAGGGCGATGCCGATGGCCACGCCGACCAGACCCAGCGGCAGCTGATAGAGGCGATCCGCCGTCGCCAGCCAGGTCCGCCCGCCGGCGACGAAGCTGGACAGGTTGCCCGAGATGAAGACGTTGATCTGGGTCGCGCTGTTGCCGATGGCGGCGGGCACAGCGGTGATGATGATGGCCTTCACCGCCGGGGTCAGCTTCGGCAGGGTCAGACGAATGTTGGCGCCCGCCTTCCTCGCCGCCCACCAGCACAGGCCCGCCTGGGCCACGCCGGCCACGGCCACGCCCCACGACGCGGCGTAGGCGGCGCCCACCTGGTCGCCCTGGGCCGGGATGACGGCGGCCAGCATGATCAGGTTCAGCAAGATGGGATAGGCGCCCGAGACGATGAAACGCCCGCGCGCGTTCAACACGCCGCTGAGCAGCGAGGCGATGGCCATGCAGGGCAGGTAGGGCATGGTGATCTGGGTCAGGATCACAGCCAGCTTGAACCGCGCCGGATCGTCCAGGAAGCCGATGTTGATGACCGTCATCAGCCACGGCATCGTCAGCTGGGCCACAATCGTCAGGGCCACGGTGACGGCGGCCACGGCGGCCAGGGCGTCGGTGGCGACCTGATCGGCTGTGGCCTCGCCCTCGGTCTTCAGCGTCTTGGCGTAGGCCGGCACGAAGGCGGCGGCGAAGGCCCCTTCGGCGAAGATGCGGCGGAACA
>NZ_DASWXW010000069.1:0-6449 GCF_036405315.1 Brevundimonas sp.
CGCTCTTTGGGCGGGATGTAGTCCACGTCCTTCGACATCGTGTAGCTGTGGACCGGGCGGTAATCGATCCGCGACTGGCCCTTGGCCTCGTCCAGCCAGGACAGGGTGTGCTTCATCCAGTTCTTGTCGTCGCGGTCCGGATAGTCCTCTCGGGCGTGGGCGCCGCGGCTTTCGGTGCGGTTCAGGGCGCCCTCGATGGTGACGAGGGCCTGGTCGATCAGGTTGTCGTATTCGAGGGTCTCGACCAGATCGGTGTTCCAGATGAGGCCGCGGTCGGTGGTGCGGATGTCGTCGCCGGCGGCGTGGATGGCGCGCAGCTTGGAGACACCCTCCTCCAGCGTCTTGCCGGTGCGGAAGACGGCGGCGTCCGACTGCATGGCGCGCTGCATGGCGGTGCGCAGCTTGGCCGTCGGGGTCGAGCCGTTGGCGTTGCGGAAGCGGTCGAGGCGGGCCAGGTGGGCGTCGGTGGCCGAGGCGGGCGCGTCCGGCACGGCGCTGTTCTTGTCGACGATCTCGCCGGTGCGCAGGCCGGCGGCGCGGCCGAACACGACCAGGTCGGTCAGGGAGTTGGAGCCCAGACGGTTGGCTCCGTGCACCGAGACGCAGGCCGCCTCGCCGACGGCCATCAGGCCGGGGACGACGCTGTCCGGGTTGCCGTCACGCAGGGTGAGCACCTCGCCGTGATAGTTCGTGGGGATGCCGCCCATGTTGTAGTGCACCGTCGGCAGCACCGGGATCGGTTGCTTGGTGACGTCGACGCCGGCGAAGATCTTGGCCGACTCGGAGATGCCCGGCAGCCGCTCGTGCAGGATGGCCGGATCCAGGTGATCGAGGTGCAGGAAGATGTGGTCCTTGTTCGGGCCCACGCCGCGGCCTTCGCGGATCTCGATGGTCATGGAGCGGCTGACCATGTCGCGCGGGGCCAGGTCCTTCACGGTCGGCGCATAGCGCTCCATGAAGCGCTCGCCCTCGGAATTGGTCAGGTAGCCGCCCTCGCCCCGCGCGCCCTCGGTGATCAGGCAGCCGGCGCCGTAGATGCCGGTCGGGTGGAACTGGACGAACTCCATGTCCTGCAGCGGCAGGCCGGCGCGCAACACCCTGGCGTTGCCGTCGCCGGTGCAGGTGTGGGCGCTGGTGGCGCTGAAATAGGCGCGGCCGTAGCCGCCCGTGGCCAGGATCACCAGCTTGGCCCGGAAGCGGTGCATCTCGCCGGTGTCGAGCTGGAGCGCCGTCACGCCGGTGCAGGCGCCGTCCTGCATGATCAGGTCCAGCGCGAAATACTCGATGAAGAACTTCACTTCCCGACGGACCGACTGGCCGTAGAGGGTGTGCAGGATGGCGTGGCCGGTGCGGTCGGCGGCGGCGCAGGTGCGCTGCACCGGGCCCTCGCCGAAGTTGCGGGTCATGCCGCCGAAGGCGCGCTGATAGATGCGGCCGTCGTCCGTTCGGCTGAACGGCACGCCCCAGTGCTCCAGCTCATAGACGGCCTTGGGCGCGTTGCGGACCAGGTATTCGATCGCGTCCTGGTCACCCAGCCAGTCCGACCCCTTGACGGTGTCGTACATGTGCCACTGCCAGCTGTCCTCGCCCATGTTGCCCAGGCTGGCCGAGATGCCGCCCTGCGCCGCCACGGTGTGCGAACGGGTGGGGAAGACCTTGGTCACGCAGGCGACCTTCAGCCCCTGCTGGGCGGCGCCCAGGGCGGCGCGCAGGCCCGAGCCCCCGGCGCCGACGACGACGACGTCATATTCGTGATCGATAAGCTCGTAAGCGGCCATGACGGATCAGACTCCGGCCGGCAGCGGGGCGGAGCCCGTCGCCAGACGCACGATGAAGAAGACGCTGGCCGCGGCCAGCAGCAGGCAGACGATGTTGATCAGACCGATCAGCAGCGCCTTGTTGCCCGGACGATGGATGTAATCCTCGACGATCACCTTCCAGGCCAGGCTGGCGAAGCCGAAGAAGACCACGGCGGTGACCGCCGCCAGCGTCGCGTTCAGCCCGTTGGCGAACCACGCCAGCACGCCGTCGTGACCGGCGCCGGTCAGGGTCAGGGCGGTGGAGGCGACCCACAGGGCTAGCGGCATCAGGATCAGCAGCGCGACCTTTTCGATCGCCCATTCGCCGGCGCCGTGACGCTCGGACACCTTCACCCGGTTCTTGAACCTGGCCGGAGCGCTCATAGCGACACCTTTCCGCTGGCGAACAGAACGATCCAGAAGATCGCCGTCAGGACGAACGGCCCCCACACGGCGATGTGCGACAGCAGATTGGCCGACGGCACCGTCAGGCCCGCGCCCGTATCGTTGATCAGGTGGCGCCCGCCGTTCAGCAGGAAGGAGAACAGCACCCACGTCAGCCCGATCCCGACCAGCAGGCCCAGCGGCGACGCCGCACAGGCCGCCAGCGTCGCATAGGCGTCCGGCCCGCTCGCCAGCACGGCCAGCCAGCCGACCAGCATCGCCGCACCCACCGTCGCCGCGCCGATGGTGACGCGGAACAGGATCGAGGCGGTCATGGTGATGTGCCAGCGCCAGATCTGCAGGTGCGGCGACAACGGACGGACGCGGCCATTGGGCTGGCGAACGAAACGGCCGGTCTGGTCGTCACGAGCGTCGCCGGAGACCGGGGAAGGGCTCGACATGCGAATGGTTCTCAATAAACCCGAGGGATTTCAGGCGTTGAAATCAGTGAACAGGCTTTAGT
Organism: Brevundimonas sp.; assembly: GCF_036405315.1. GTDB lineage: Bacteria > Pseudomonadota > Alphaproteobacteria > Caulobacterales > Caulobacteraceae > Brevundimonas. Next base: position 2,707 of record NZ_DASWXW010000069.1, read on the forward strand.
GACCCCAAAGGGCGGGTGTCAACGAAACGGGCCGTCGCGGCGCCGCAATTGCGAATTCGACGAAGAGTCGCCGCACCCCTCTAGCCATCGGGCGCCCGATCGGGGCAGCTTTGGCCCATGCTGATCGCCGCCGCCCTTCTGATGATCCAGTCGACGCCCGCGCCCCAGGACGCCCCCGCCGCGACCACGCCCGTCCCCTATGCGGCGCCGTCCGACCTGTATCGGCTCGAAGCCATGCCCTTCACGCCGCCGGCCAATTTCGCGCCCGTCGCGCCCCAGGGCGATTCCGTGGCCGAGAGCGCCGACCTGCGCCGCCGTCTGGACAGCGCCGTGACCGTCGACGACTACCGTCGCAGCTACGAACAGCCGCCCTCGCCCTTGGCCCAGGCCTATGACCAAGGCGTCGCCAACGCCGAGATCAGCGCCGACAGCCGCATGGGCGCCCTGGACGGCCGCTGGCGCCTGCTGGACCAGGACGGGACCGAGCTGATGCGCATCCTGCTGCGCGACCCCGGCGACCGCCCGATCGAGGGCGCCTGGCGCAAGGACTGGCGCGTCGGCCCCATCCCCGCCGCGACCAAATCGGGCGTCGAGGCGGTGCTGACCCTGCCCGACGGCGTTCTAACGCTGCGCCGCACCCCGGGCGGCTGGCGCGGCGTGCTCAAGGGCCCCGACGGCGAAAAGACCGTAACCCTCAGCCGCTGATCTGCGCGCCCAGAATCCGGGTGATCGCCGCTTCCCGCTCGTCCGGCCCATAGGCCCGCGCCGGGCCGCGTCCCCAGACGGGATCGGGCCACAGGGCGTCGTCGCGGCGGCGGCCGACGACATGGACGTGCAGCTGGGCGGTGACATTGCCGATGGCCCCGACGTTCAGCTTGTCCACCGGCCGGTCCGACGCCGCGCCCAGCGCCCGCACCAAGGCGCCCGCGCGCACCACCTCCTCCATCAGCGCCGCCCGATCCGCCGCCGACAGGTCCTCCAGTTCGACCGCGCCCGCCCGGCGGGGGATCAGGATCAGCCACGGAAACCGCGCGTCGTCCTGCAGCCGCACCTGACACAGCGGCCAGTCGGCGGCGAGGACGGACCCCGCCTCGAACGCCGGATCGGCGGCGAAGTCGCTCATCCGTTCAGGCCGTAAACCACGCAGGCGCTGTCGGTCAGTTCGCGCAACGGCGGCTGCAAGGCCAGCCGGGCCGCCTCAATGGCGGCCTCGGTCGGGATCGCAAAGCTTATTTCGGGCCGCGGCGGCGCCGGAGGCGGAGGCCCTCCCGCCCTGGCCCGCGTACCCGTCACCACCACTTCATCGACCGTCGTGGCTTGCCCCGCGCCCCCGGAATAGGACGGCCAGCCCGCCAGCACGTCGGTCTGACAGGCGCGGCCGGTCGGGTCGATCACCTTGACCCGGCCCAGGGTCGCGCCGGCGTTCTCGGCCGCCGCCTGCGCCCGGCGCCGCGCGTCCTTCACCGCCTCGGCCGCCAGGTTGGTCTTCCAGGCGTTGTCGGGATCGAGCGAGAAATAGACCTGGCCGATCGACGTCGGCTGCGACGCCACCACGGTCGCATAGATCCGCTCCAGCGCCGCCACGTCCCGGATCGCCAGGCTGACGGTCGCATCGGCCTGATAGCGCTCGATCTTGTCGGCCCGCATGTTGTCGCGAAGATTGCCGTTCTCGTCGCGGTACTGGTCGTACAGCGGCCGGGTGGTCAGGGTCGTCTCGACCCGCACCGTGTCGACGCCGTACGCGGCCAGCGTCCGGCTCAGCGCCCGCACCTGATCCGCCGCCTTGCGCGAGGCGTCGGCCGCCGTCCGGTCGATGGCCTGGAAGCTGGCGTTGAAGCCCGCGCGATTGGCCTGGATCTCGACCCGCACCTGCCCGATCGAGGCGATCACCGGATCGCGCATCCACCACGGCGCGGGCACATGGCTGGCGCCGATGGTCGCCGGCGGCGTCTGGGCCAGGGCCAGGGACGGCAGGGCGGCCGGGGCGGCGGCGATCAGCAGAACAGCGGCGACAAGGCGCATGGGCGTCTCCCTATTTGCGGCCACCGTCGCAGGCCCGGGCGGGGCCGTAAAGGCCGGCGCCTTGCCCAGCCTTCCGCGCGGGTCTAGACCGCCCGCCATCCACCACCGTTTCGCACACGCAACATCGACTGGAGAGACTGTATGGCTCGCGCAAAGATCGCCCTTATCGGCGCCGGCATGATCGGCGGCACCCTGGCCCACGTGGCCGCGCGCGAAGCGCTGGGCGACGTCATCCTGTTCGACATCGCCGAAGGCACGCCGCAGGGCAAAGCCCTCGACATCGCCGAAGCCTCGGCCGTCTTCGGCCAGGACGTCGCGCTCAAGGGCGCCAACGACTACGCCGACATCGCCGGCGCCGACGTCTGCATCGTCACCGCCGGCGTGCCGCGCAAGCCGGGCATGAGCCGCGACGACCTGATCGGCATCAATCTGAAGGTGATGAAGGCCGTCGGCGAGGGCATCAAGCAGCACGCCCCCAACGCCTTCGTCATCTGCATCACCAACCCGCTCGACGCCATGGTCTGGGCCCTGCAGAAGTTCTCGGGCCTGCCCAAGGAGAAGGTCGTCGGCATGGCCGGCGTGCTGGACTCGGCGCGCTTCGCCTACTTCCTGGCTGAAAAGACCGGCGTCTCGGTGCAGGACATCCACGCCTGGACCCTGGGCGGTCACGGCGACGACATGGTGCCGATGGTGCGCCACTCGACCGTGGGCGGCCTGCCGCTGCCGGACGCCGTCGCCGCCGGCTTCCTGTCGCAAGCCGATCTGGACGCCATCGTCGAGCGTACCCGCAAGGGCGGCGGCGAGATCGTGGCCCTGCTGAAGACCGGCTCGGCCTTCTACGCCCCGGCCGAAAGCGCGATTGCGATGGCCAAGTCCTACCTGCTGGACCAGAAGCGCGTCCTGCCCTGCGCCGTCTGGCTGTCGGGCGAGTACGGCCTCAAGGACCTCTACGTCGGCGTCCCGGCCCTGATCGGCGCGAACGGCGTCGAGAAGATCGTCGAGTTCACCACCAACGACGACGAAAAGGCCATGTTCGCCAAGTCGGTGGAATCCGTGAACGGCCTGATCCAGGCCTGCAAGGACATCGAGCCGTCGCTGGCTTAAGGCCAGCGAAGAGGCGCTATCGCTCGGCTCGCGGAGCCTCGCTGCTTGAGCGCATAGGCGTCCCGGCCGCGTCGGGTCGAGAAGGCGGAGCCTTCTGACCGCGGCCGAACCAAAATGGAAAGGGCCGCATCTTCGGGTGCGGCCTTTTTTCTGGTCAGTTGGCCGGGGTCGCCGCGTTCGGCACGAAATAGCCGACGTGCAGGGCGAAGGCGGGCAGAAGGCTGCGCCAGATGGCGACGCTGTCGGTCAGTTGCGACGGACCGATTCCGTTCAGCAGCACCACGTCCTGCTGGAAGATGGCGGCGCCGTCGACGCGTCCGCCCGAGGGGGCTTCGTAGAAGGCCTTGGTGAAGCGGCGCTCGGCGTTCCAGGCGTTGACCCTGTCCAGCGTCACCTGAGGATTGCTGAACCCGGCGCCGAATTGCAGGTCGCCGCAGACCTGGTTTTCGCAGCTGTTGAAGGTGACGGTCCAGGCCAGATCCGCGCTTTCATGCACCTGGACATAGGGCTCGTTCCCGCCCTGCACCTCGCCCACGGTCAGGCCCTGGGCCTTCAGCCAGTCGACCACGGCGGCGACGGGCAGGCCGGTCGACGCCGGCGCCGCGTCGGGCGCCGGC
>NZ_DASWXW010000070.1:0-8940 GCF_036405315.1 Brevundimonas sp.
GATCCGGCCGTAGTGGGTCGGGTGCACGTCGCGGACTTCGAAGCCGGCGCGCTCGCGGGTCAGACCGCCCGGGCCAAGCGCCGACAGGCGGCGCTTGTGGGTGATCTCCGACAGCGGGTTGGTCTGGTCCATGAACTGCGACAGCTGCGAGCTGCCGAAGAACTCACGCACGGCGGCCGCGGCCGGCTTGGCGTTGATCAGGTCGTGCGGCATGACCGTGTCGATATCGACCGAGGACATGCGCTCCTTGATGGCGCGCTCCATCCGCAGCAGGCCGACGCGGTACTGGTTTTCCAGCAGCTCGCCGACCGAGCGGACGCGACGGTTGCCCAGGTTGTCGATGTCGTCGATCTCGCCGCGGCCGTCCTTCAGGCCGACCAGGATCTGCAGCACCTTCAGCACGTCGTCCTTTTGCAGGACGCGGATTTCGTCGGAAACCTCGGGGGTCTCCAGACGCATGTTCATCTTGACCCGGCCCACGGCCGACAGGTCGTAGCGTTCGCTGTCGAAGAACAGCGAGTTGAACATGGCTTCGGCGGCTTCCGGGGTCGGCGGCTCGCCCGGACGCATGACGCGATAGATGTCGAACAGGGCGTCTTCACGACCCGTGTTCTTGTCCACGCGCAGGGTGTTGCGCATGTAGGCGCCGACCGTGACGTGGTCGATGTCCAGCACGTCGATGGTGGTGAAGCCGTGCTCTTCCAGCAGGGCGATCGATTCCGCGTCCAGCTCGTCGCCGGCCTCGGCGTAGATCTCGCCGGTCTCATAGTTGACGGCGTCGGCGGCCAGATACTTGGTCAGCAGGGCGTCAGCCGCCAGCGACAGCGAGGTCAGACCGCCGTCGGCCAGCTTCTTGGCGGCGCGGGCGCTGATCTTCTGGCCGGCCTGGGCGACCACTTCGCCGGTGTCGGCGTCGACCAGGTCGAACTCCGGCTTCACGCCGCGCCAGCGTTCCGGCTTGTAGGGCGTGACCCAGCCTTCGCCGCGCTTCTCGTAGGGGACGGTCTCGTAGAAGGTCTTGAGGATTTCCTCGCCGTCCATGCCCAGGGCCAGCAGGAAGCTGGTGGCCGGCAGTTTGCGGCGACGGTCGATACGGACGTAGACCACGTCCTTGGCGTCGAACTCGAAGTCCAGCCACGAGCCGCGGTAGGGAATGACGCGGGCGGCGAACAGCAGCTTGCCCGAAGAGTGGGTCTTGCCCTTGTCGTGGTCGAAGAAGACGCCCGGCGAACGGTGCATCTGCGAGACGATCACGCGCTCGGTGCCGTTGACGATGAAGGTGCCCTTGTCCGTCATGAGCGGGATGTCGCCCATGTAGACGTCCTGCTCCTTGATGTCCTTGACCGAACGGGCGCCCGTTTCTTCCTCGGTCTCAAAGACGATCAGGCGCAGCTTGACCTTCAGCGGCGCGGCATAGGTCATGTCGCGCTGGATGCATTCCTCGACGTCGTACTTGGGGTCCTCGAACTCGTAGGACACGTACTCCAGGACGGCGCGCTCGTTGAAGTCCTTGATCGGGAAGACCGACTTGAAGACCGCCTCGATGCCCTGGTCCTTGCGCAGACCGCTGCGCACTTCGCGCTGCAGGAACTGCTCGTAGGAAGCGCGCTGAACCTCGATCAGGTTCGGCATCTTCACCGCTTCGGGGATGCGCCCGAACGAGTGACGAATGCGCTTCTTTCCGGTGAACGAGGTGGCGGAGGCGATCTTACCCAGGGCGAGACCGTCAGTGGAGTTTGCCATTCTGTTTTCCCAATCGCGAGCCGAATAACGGCCCGACGTCAATGCAGCAGCCACGGAACGCCGAACGGCGATCCGTGACCGAAAGTTCTCGCGGCGCCCACCCTCGACCCACGGCGGGATCAGGGCGCCTCATATGCCCGCCCCTTGGGAAAGGGGCGACGCCTGCGCACCGGTCGGAGGGCGACAAACCGGGCCTCGGCGCTTTCGCGCGGGATTCATGGAATCTGCGGAGCGGCATATATACGCCGATCTCCGGCGAAATAAAGGCCCCGCAAGACAGTAAAACCAGCCGTCCTCCCAGGGCGGCGCAGCCGAACCCGGGACCCAGGCGGCGGCTTACCAGCGCCGACCCGCCAGGATCAAACGCCTGGGTCCCGGCTCTTCGCTTCGCTGCGGCCGGGATGACGGCGCGTCAGGGCGCCCCGCATCGACACCGCCATTCCTTATGCTAAGCCTAGCCTTATGAACCGTATCGCCCTGCCCGCGCTCGCCGCGTCCGCCCTCGCCCTGACCCTGTCGGCCTGCGCCACCGCGCCCGCCACGACCGCCCAGGTCGTGCCGCAAGGCCCCGCCACCCAGGAGAACTGGGAGGTCGGCCAGGCCGCCTATCTGATGTGGAACGGCCAGCGTCGCGGCTGGACCTCGACGCCGTCCGGTCTTCAGTACCGCCGCGTCGGCAAGGCCAAGCCCGACGGCGTCCAGCCCACCGCGACGGACACGGTCAAGGTTCACTATCGCGGGACCTTCATCGACGGGCGCGAGTTCGACAGTTCCTATTCGCGCAACGAACCCGCCAGCTTCCCGCTGAACCGCGTCATCAAGGGCTGGACCGAGGGCGTGGCCCTGATGCGGACCGGCGAAACCTACGAGTTCGTCATCCCCGCCGACCTGGCCTATGGCGCGCGCTGGGTCGGCGGCGAGATCCCGCCGAACTCGGTCCTGCGCTTCACCGTCGAACTGCTGGAAGTAAATCCCGCAGCCTGACACGGCTTTGTCATACGGCCTTGACGCAGGGTGCGACACATTGTGGTCTGCGCCCCCGTCGGGCCGCATGGGGGCGGCCGTTTCCGGATTTCCTGTGATGAAGCGTATCGCCCTGGCCGTCAGCGCCGCCGCCCTGCTGATCTCGATAGGCGCGCCTGCGCTGGCCCAGGTCGGCACGCCCGCCCTGCCCGTGGCCCTGGCGCCGATCCCGGCCCCTCGCGACGAGGCCTATCCGGGCGTCATCAACATCGACGTGGACGCCACCGACATCGACCGCCGCCTGATCCAGGTGCGCCAGACCATTCCCGTCACCCAGGCCGGGCCGATGATCCTGCTCTATCCCCAGTGGATTCCCGGCAACCATGGCCCCGCAGGTCCCGTCGCCAACGTCGGTGGCCTGACGTTCACCGCCAACGGCCAGCGGCTGGAGTGGGTGCGCAACACCGTCCAGCCCTGGGCCTATCAGATCGACGTGCCCGCCGGCGTCAGCCAGATCGAGGTCGCCTTCCAGTGGCTGACCCCGATCGAGGGCAATCAGGGCCGCGTGGTCGTCACCCCCGAGATGCTGAACATCCAGTGGGAGAAGGCCCTCCTCTATCCCGCCGGTTACTACTCGCGTCAGATCACCTTCAAGCCGACCCTGAAGCTGCCGACTGGCTGGAACTACGGCGCCGGTCTCGACACCGTCAGCTTCGAGAACGGCCTGGCGACCTTCGCCCCCATCACCCTCGACCATCTGGCCGACAGCCCCGTCTTCGCCGGTCAGCACTACCGCCAGATCGACCTCGATCCGGGCGGCCGCTCCCCGGTTCGCCTCAACGTCGTGGCCGACACGGCCAGGATGCTGGAAGCGACCGACGAGCATATCCAGCTGCACCGGAACCTGGTCCAGCAGGCCGACCGCCTCTTCGGCGCCCGCCACTATGACCACTACGACTTCCTGCTGGCCGTGACCGACAAGCTGGGCGGCATCGGCCTGGAGCACCAACGCTCGTCCGAGAACAGCGTCGATGTGAAATACTTCACCGACCGCGAAGCCACCCTGGCCGACCGCGACCTGCTGGGCCACGAATACACTCACAGCTGGAACGGCAAGTGGCGCCGCCCCGCCGACCAGATGACGCCCAACCTCAACGAGCCGCTGCAGAACTCCCTGCTCTGGGTCTATGAGGGCCAGACGCAATACTGGGGCCTGGTCCTGACCGCCCGCGCGGGCCTGATGAGCAAGCAGCAGGCCCTGGACGTCCTGGCCATGACCGCCGCCAGCTTCCAGAACATCCCCGGCCGCCAGTGGCGCGCCATGCAGGACACGACCAACGACCCCATCATCAACCAGCGCCGCCCGCAGCCCTGGGGCAGCTATCAGCGCAGCGAGGACTATTACCGCGAGGGCTCGCTGATCTGGCTGGACGCCGACACCCTGATCCGCGAGCAGACCGGCGGCAAGAAGTCGCTGGACGACTTCGCCAAGGCCTTCTTCGGCGCCCAGGACGGCGACTGGAACCCGGCCCCCTACACGTTCGACACCGTGACCTCGACCCTGAACGGGGTGCAGGCGAACAACTGGCCCGCCTTCCTGCGCGAGCGCCTGGACGCCGTCGGCCCGACCTCGCGCGGCCCCTTGGACGGCATCGAGCGCGGCGGCTACCGCCTGGTCTTCAAGGAAGAGCCCTCCGGCTACATGGGCGCCCTCCATAAGGAACTGGGCCGCAACGACTTTACCTATTCGCTCGGCTTCATGATGAACAAGGCGAACAAGATCACCTCCGTCCTGTGGGGCGGCCCGGCCTTCCAGCAGGGCCTGACCTCGGGCTGGGAAGTGGTCGCCGTCGGCGGTCGCGCCGCCTCGGCCGACGTGGTGAAGGCGGCCGTCACCGCCGCCAAGGGATCGTCGGAGCCCATCGAGCTGATCCTGAAGAACGGCGATGTCTTCAAGACTGTCCGCTTCGACTATCACGAAGGCCTGCGCTACCCGCATCTGGAGCGGATCGAGGGCACGCCGGACCGGCTGGGCGACATCCTGTCGCCCCGCCGCCGCTAGTTCGCCCTGCTATTAACGCCTGCCTGCACTCGATTTCTGGATTCCCGATGACCCGACGCCTGCCCGCCGCCGCTCTCGCCCTGTTGCTGACCTCGGTCGCCTCGACCGCTCTGGCTCACGCCCCTCAGGCCTGGACCGGCCAGCAGGCCCCGGCCGTCCCGACGCCCCAGAACACGCCCCTGGGCCTGCCGCGCGCCCTGCCGCCCATCCCGGCGCCAACGGCCGAGACCTACCCTGGCGTCATCAAGTATGAGGTCGACGCTACAGACGTGGAGCGCAAGATCGTCCGCGTCCGCCAGACCATCCCGGTCAAGGCTGGCCCGCTGGTCCTCCTCTATCCCAAGTTCCTGCCGGGCAACCACGCAGACACCGGCCCGATCCAGCTGATCTCGGGCGTGACGGTGACTGGCGGCGGCGTCGATGGGTCCGGGCGCATCGACTGGCTGCGCGACACCATCGACCCCTACGCCTTCCACATCGACGTGCCCCAGGGCGTCAGCGAGATCGTGGTCGAGTTCCAGTGGCTGACCCAGCCCGACAGCTCGAACTGGCGCGTGGTCATGACCCCCGAGATGGTCAACCTGCAGTGGGAGAAGGCCCTGCTCTATCCCGCGGGCTACCGCTCGACCGGCATCACCTTCGCCCCCTCCATCCGCCTGCCGCAGGGCTGGCAGTATGGCGTGGCCCTGGACACCGAGCGTTACGAGAACGGCGTCGCCACCTTCCGCCCGACCGACCTCTACACCCTGATCGACAGCCCCCTGTTCGGCGGCGCCCACTACCGCCGGATCGAGATCGACCCCAGGGGCGAGGCCGTCCACCTGAACATCGTCGCCGACGAAGCCAAGAACATCGCCCCGACGCCGGAGCAGATCGCCTGGTTCGAGAACCTCGTCACCCAGACCGACCGCCTGTTCGGCGCCCGTCCCTATGACCGCTACGACTTCCTGGTCGCCGCCACGTCCAAGATGGGCGGCATCGGGCTGGAGCATCACCGCTCTTCCGAGAACTCGGTCCCGACCGACTTCTTCACCACCTGGGGCAAGGACCTGGGCGCCGTCGGCCTGCTGCCGCACGAGTTCGTCCACGCCTGGAACGGCAAGCGCCAGCGCCCCGCCGACGAGCTGACCGCCAACCACAACATCCCGACCCAGAACACCCTGCTCTGGGTCTATGAGGGCCAGACGGAATACTGGGGCGATGTGCTGACCGCGCGGTCGGGCCTGGCCTCCAAGGATGACATCTTGGTCAGCCTGGCCGAGAACGCCGCCTTCTACGACAACCAGCCGGGCCGCGCCTGGCGTCCGCTGCAGGACGTCAACAACCACAACCTGCTCGGCTACCGGACCAGCAATCCCTATGCTTCGTGGATGCGCGGCACCGGCGACTACTACCGCGAAAGCCTGCTGATCTGGCTGGACGCCGACACGCTGATCCGCGAGGCGACGGACGGCAGGAAGTCTCTGGACGACTTCGCCAAGGGCTTCTTCGGCGGCGATGACGGCTCCTGGGCCCCGCGCGGCTATACCTTTGACGACGTCGTCGCGGCCCTGAACGCCGTCCATCCGCACGATTGGGCGTCCTTCCTGCGCACCCGCCTGGACGCGACAGGTCCCGACGCCAAGGCCCCGCTGGACGGCTTGGCCCGCGGCGGCTACCGCCTGACCTACACCGACAGCCTGACCCCCGGCGAAAAGCGCATTCAGTCCGGCTGGGCCACCGACTTCCAGTACTCGCTGGGCTTCACCCTGTCCTCGTCGAACAAGCTGACCGGCGTCCGCTGGGGCGGCCGCGCCTTCGAGGCCGACATCGGTCCGGGCTGGGAACTGGTCGCCGTCAACGACCGCGCCGCCTCGGCCGAGGTCCTGCGCGACGCCGTCACCGCCGCCAAGGGCACGGACAAGCCGATCAGCCTGCTGCTCAAGAACGGCGACCGCTACCGCACCGTGGCCTTCGACTACCACGACGGCCTGCGCTACCCGCGCCTGGAACGCATCCCCGGCACGCCCGACCGCATCGGCGACATCCTCAGCCCGCGTCGTCGCTAACAGGGCAGCTCCTCAAACATAAAAGGCCCGGGAGCGATCCCGGGCCTTTCTTCTCTCGTTAGGCCTTCAGCAAGGCCAACAGGGCGTCGGCCGCCTCGCGCGACGAGGCCGGGTTCTGGCCCGTGACCAGCGTCCCGTCGGTCAGGACATATGAGCCCCAGTCGGCGCCCTTACTGTAGCGGCCGCCGCGCGCCGTCAGGACATCCTCCACCAGGAAGGGCACGACCTGGGTCAGGCCTACGGCCTCTTCCTCGCTGTTAGTGAAGCCGGTGACGCTCCGGCCCTTGACCAGGGGTTGGCCGTCCGCGCCCTTCACATCCTTCAGCACGCCCGGCGCGTGGCAGACGAAGCCCATCGGCTTGCCCGCCGCCGCGAAGGCCTCGATCAGACCGATGGAGACCGGATCATTGGCCAGGTCCCACAGAGGCCCGTGCCCGCCGGGATAGAAGACGGCGTCGAAATCCCCGGCCTTCACTTCGGCCAGCTTCTGCGTGGTCGCCAGCGCGCCCTTCGCCTCGGCGTCGGCCTTGAAGCGGCGGGTGTCGTCGCTCTGAGCGTCCTCGGCGTCGCTCTTGGGGTCCAGCGGCGGCTGTCCGCCCTTGGGCGAGGCGATGACGATTTCAGCCCCCGCGTCCTTCAGAGCGTAATAGGGGGCGGCGAACTCTTCCAGCCAGAAGCCGGTCTTTTGGCCGGTGTCGCCGAGCTGGTCGTGGGAGGTCAGGACCATCAGGATCTTCATGGGGCGCATCCTTGTGTGAGGCCGCTGAGATGGTCTCGCCTTCCCCGTCCCGCCAGTCGCGCTCAAAAGAAAACGGGCCGGAGGTTTCCCTCCGACCCGTTCCTTGAAGTCTGAGCCTCGACCCGAGGGTCGAAGCGCAAAATCCGATCTTACTTGATCTGGATCTTGGCGCCGGCTTCTTCGAGCTTCTTCTTCAGCTCTTCGGCGACTTGCTTCGAGACGTTCTCGACGACGTTCTGCGGAGCGCCTTCGACCAGGTCCTTGGCTTCCTTCAGACCCAGGTCGGTGCGGACGCCGCGGACTTCCTTGATCACGTTGATCTTCTTGTCGCCGCCGTCAACCAGGACAACGGTGAACTCGGTTTGCTCTTCAGCAGCTTCAGCCGGAGCAGCAGCGCCGCCAACGGCAGCAACGGCGACCGGAGCAGCAGCCGAGACGCCCCACTTGTCTTCCAGCAGCTTCGACAGTTCAGCGGCTTCCAGGACGGTCAGAGCCGACAGTTCTTCAACGATCTTGGCGAGATCAGCCATTTTAGTCTTCCTTCGGTAGGATGAGTTTCAGAGAGATATGCAGAGATGACGAGGCTTAGGCGGCGTCTTTGGTCGCGTACGCGTTGAAGACGCGAGCCAGTTGGCCGGCGGGTGCTTGCAGGACGCCAGCAACCTTGGTCGCCGGGGCTTGCAGCAGGCCGATCAGCTTGCCACGCAGTTGGTCCAGCGACGGCAGCTTGGACAGGGCGTCGACGCCAGCAGCGTCCAGCACCTTGTCGCCCATGAAACCGCCGATGAGCTTGAACTTGTCGTTGCCCTTGGCGAATTCAGCCGCGACCTTCGCAGCGGTGACCGGATCAGCGGCGTAGGCGATGCCCACCGGACCCTTGAACAGATCGTGGTAGGCGCTGCCTTCCTCGACGCCCAGCGCCTTCAGCGCCAGACGGTTCTTCACCACCTTGAACGCGCCACCTTCTTTACGAAGGCGACCACGCAGGTCTTCCATCTCCGCAACGGTCAGACCCAGGTTGTGGGTCACGACCACGGCGCCCGCGTCGGCGAACACGCTTTTCAGCGATTCGATCGACTCGGCTTTTTGTGCGCGGTCCATTGCGGTCTCCAGTTTTGGTATTCGCCGCCGGGCTAATTCCCGACGACGGATTTGGCTTAAGCGCCATGCATCGCTGCACAGCGTTCAGGCCGGTCTTATTGTCCGAAGGAAGCAGGCCTATCCGGCCGAAAACGGCTGGATGAAAGGTCTTTGCATCCCCATCTCCCCACGGCGTCAGAAGGCTCTCTGACGATTATGACGCAGGCGACCCCCGCGTCCCGAAGTTCTCGGACAGGATCCGCCAAGGCCGAAGCCCTGACGAGAAGCCGCGCTCTATACACGGC
>NZ_DASWXW010000071.1:0-7231 GCF_036405315.1 Brevundimonas sp.
ATCACCCCGATCGCCATGGAAGAGAAGCTGCGCTTCGCCATCCGTGAAGGCGGCCGCACCGTCGGCGCCGGCGTCGTGGCCAAGATCGTCGCCTAAGCGATGGATCCGGGTCCTCGGACCCGAACAGTACCGGCCTCAAGCGGCGCGCAAGCGCGGCAGGCCCAGTATAGAGTAAGCGTAACAGAGCGGCCCCCCGGAGCGATCCGGGGGGCCGTTTCTGCGTTCGGGGCAGGGGAGCGTTCACCGGATTGATCTGAGTCAAAACCTGCCGGGTTCGGATGAAAAAGCGTCGCGATATCGCCGATATTAACGAAGCGACGGCGAAATGGGCGCAAGGCCTCCCTGACGAAAGGGAAGCTTATGAACGACATCGACTGGCCGCGCCGCGCGGGCCTGTCCGGAGCGCTGGACGAAGCGGCGATCGTGGCGATCACGGATCGCGCCGGCCAGATTCTATACTGCAATCAGAAATTTGCGGATGTCAGCGGCTACAGCCGCGCCGAGCTGGTCGGGCAGAACCATCGACTGGTCAATTCCGGCCACCATCCCCGTGAGTTCTTCCAGACCCTGTACCGAACGATCGCCAGCGGCGCCGTTTGGCGGGGCACGATCCAGAACCGCAACAAGAACGGCGAGCTCTACTGGGTCGACACCACCATCGTGCCCAATCTGGGCGAGGACGGGCGGCCTGAAACCTACACCGCCATCCGCTTCGAGGTGTCCGATCACGTCCGGGCCTTGAAGGCGCTGGAGGTCGCCCAGAACGAGACCCGCCGGGCCGCCCAGGCGCGGGATCGCTTCTTCGCCAACATCAGCCACGAGGTGCGCACGCCGCTGAACGCCGTGCTCGGCCTCGCTTCCGCCCTGACCCAGACGACGCTGACGGAGCGGCAGGCGCAGATGCTGTCCCTGATCACCGGGGCCGGCGACGCCTTGCGTCGGGTGCTGGACGACATGCTGGACCTGTCCAAGATGCAGGCGGGGCAGTTCCGGTTGGCGCCGGCCCCGTTCGACCTGCGCGCCGACATCACGGCGGTCGTGGAGATGCGAGCGACGACGGCGGAACAGCGTGACGTGGCCCTGTCGGTCGCGTTTTCCGATGCCGCGGACGGACGGGTGTTGGGCGACGGCGTCCGGATCACGCAGATCGTGTCCAACCTGGTCTCCAATGCGGTCAAGTTCACGCCGACGGGCAAGGTGGACGTGCGGGTGGATCTGACGACCCAGGCGGACGGGGACTGTCTGCGGATCGAGGTGCAGGACACCGGCATCGGCTTCGATCTCGAGGCGGCCGCGCGCCTGTTCAACCCCTTTGTCCAGGCCGACGACACGATCTCGCGAGAGTTCGGCGGCACAGGACTGGGCCTGTCGATATGCAAGTCCCTGACCGAGTTGATGGGCGGCGAGATCTCGGCGCGCTCCGCACCGGGCGAGGGCAGCCTGTTCTCCGTCGTCCTGCCCGTTCAGCGTCTGGACGCCGCGCCGGAGGCGGCGAACGAGATCGAGCATGCGGACAAGGCGGCCCAGGGGCAGCGTATCCTGCTGGTCGAGGACAATCCCGCCAACCAGATGGTGGTCAGCTGTCTGCTGCAGCCCCTGGGCTTCGAGATCGTGACCGCCGACAACGGTCAGGAGGGCGTCGATCAGTTCGAGCAGGGCGGCTTCGACCTGATCCTGATGGATATGCAGATGCCGGTGATGGATGGGCTTGCGGCGATCTCGATCATCCGGAAGCAGGAGGCCGGGCGGAGGCTGCACCGAACCCCGATCATCATGCTGACCGCCAATACGACCGACGCGCATCATGAGCGCGCGATGCAGGCCGGGGCCGACGCCCTGGTGGCCAAGCCGGTGACGCTGGAGATCCTTCTGGAAGGCCTGCACCAGGGCATGGCGGCGTCGGAGGCCTGGCCGGCGGCGATGGCCGCCTGAGACCCGGGCGTTGCGGAACCGCGCGCCGCGCCCGACGTTGGGCTACGACGTTAAGAAGCGGGTAACTATAGATGCGGCGCGCGATCAGGCTGGGATTGTTCATCGGGACCATCATCGGGATGAGCGCATGCGGCGCCGTTCCGGACCCCGATGGGCGACCCGCCTCTGGCGTCTATGGTTCGATCGGGGGCGGGCGGACGCATTGAGCGGAGGCCGGCGGCAATGAAATACTGGCGCGGTCGGGCGATCAGCCTTACTATTGCCAAGCGGACGCCGGTTGTCGCGCCGCGCCGCGGGTTTCTCCCCTTTCGATGTTGACCATCGCTATCGCCGTCGTGCTGCTGCTTGTGGTGCTGAACGGCCTTTTCGCCATGACCGAGCTTGCGGTCGTCTCGTCGCGTAAGTCCAAGCTTCAAAGCCGTGCCGAGCGCGGGGATCGAGGGGCCCGTGCGGCCCTGAAGCTGTCGGAGGAGCCGACGCAGTTCCTCTCGGCGGTCCAGGTCGGCATCACCCTGATCGGGATTCTGGCGGGCGCCTATGGTCAGGCGACCATCGCGGGCGAGCTGGACCGGATTCTGGAAGCCAGCTTCCCGGCGTTGGCGCCTTATTCGCAATTCGCCTCGACGGCCCTGGTGGTGGTGCTGATCACCTATGTCTCGCTGATCGTCGGCGAACTGGTGCCCAAGCGCCTGGCCCTGATCTTCCCCGAGACCATCGCGTCGAAAATGGCGGCGCCGATCTCGACCATGGCCCTGGTGATGAAGCCCTTCGTCCTGCTGCTGACGGCCTCGACCTCGGGCATCCTCAAGGTTATGGGCGTCAAGGACCGCGATGGTTCGGACGTCACCCAGGAAGAGGTTGAGAGCATTCTGGCCGAGGGCACGTCGGCGGGCCTGATCGAGCCTGAAGAGCAGGTGATGATCGAGGAAATCCTGCGCCTGGGCGACCGCGCCGTGCGCGTGGCCATGACGCCGCGCCACGAGGTCTTCTGGATCGCCCTGGACGACACCGAGGAAGTCCTGCGCGAGGAAATCCGCACCTGTCCCTATTCGCGGATCGTCGTGGCGCGCGAGAGCGACGTCGATAATCCCCTGGGCGTGGTCCACAAGAAGGACCTGCTGGACGCCCTGCTGACCGACGGCTCCTACGACATCGAGAAGCTGGTGGCCGAGCCCGCCTTCATCCCGCAGTCGACTTCGGTGCTGAAGGCGCTGGAGATCCTGAAAGGGTCGAAGGTGCACATGGCCTTCGTCGTCGACGAATACGGCGCCTTCGAAGGCGTGGTCACGGCCACGGACCTTCTGGAGATGATCGCCGGCGACTTCAATGAGAGCCACGACGAGCAGGATCTGTCGATCCGCAAGCGCGAGGACGGCTCCTGGGCCGTGGACGGCCAGGCCGACCTAGATGAACTGGGCGACGTGCTGGGCGAGGACTTCGGCGAGCACGAGAGCTTCCACACCGTCGCCGGTCTGGTGCTGCACCACCTGTCGCGTCTGCCGCAGGAGGGGGAGATCCTGCAACTGGGTCGCTTCGAGGTCGAGGTGATCGACATGGACGATCGTCGGATCGACAAGCTGCTGTTCCGGGCGATCATTCCGGGGCAGGGCAACGGCCCGACGGACACCGACTGATCGGCCCCGATCGGCGGCTTCTAGGAAACGACAAAGCGCACGTCCGTCCAGCGGGCGTGCGCTTTTTCATGGTCAATTCTTGGCCGTCAGTTTTTGGCCTTGTCGCCCATGTTGCTCCAGATGGAGGCGAAGCCGAGGACGGCCATGAAGACGAGGAAGGCCGAGACAATGGCGGCGATGGCGGGAACGACGTCTGCGGGCATGGGGTATCTCCTTTGGTCCCAGCAAAGCCGTTCGCCGACGGTCATGCCTTGATTGAGATCAAAGGAATGCGGGGCCGCTCAGGCGGCCGCGCGGGCCCCATCGGAAGCCATCTGCACGGCGCCGGACGGCGACAGGCCCGTGACCGCCAGGCGCCGGTCGCACAGGGCCAGGGGCGCGGGGCGGTGACTGACCAGGATCAGGCCCTGGCCAGTGCGCTCCAGGCGCGCCGCCAGCCGTTCCAGCACGCGGGCTTCGGTGGCGGCGTCCAGACCCTCGGTCGGCTCGTCCAGCACCAGCCAGGGGGCGGGGCGCAGATAGGCGCGGGCCAGGCCCAGACGGCGACGCTCGCCGCCTGACAGCCGGGCGCCGTTCTCGCCGAGCGGGGCGTCAAGGCCGGCGGGGGCGGCGCGGATGCGGTCGGCCAGATCGGCGTCTTCGAGCGCGGTCCACAGGGCCTCGTCGTCGGCGCCGGGCAGGGCCAGCTTCAGGTTCTCGCGCACGCTTCCCGCCAGCAGGACGGCTTGCTGCGGGGCGTAGGCGAACAGGGCGCGCGCGGCGTCGGGCGAGACTTCGGCTGCGTCCACGCCGCCGAGGCTGGCCTCGCCGGGTAGGGGCGCGCGCAGATGCATCCAGCGTTCGATCAGGGTGGTCTTGCCGGCGCCCGAGGGGCCGGTGACGGCCAGACGCTGCGGCGGGATCAGGCTTGGATCCGCCGACGGCAGGTCGAGGCTCGGCGTGGCGATGGGGGCGGACGCGACAGGCGCCGCTTCCAGCAGGTCGCCCAGCCGCTCCACCGCCGCCTCGACCGCGCCGTTGTGGCGGAAGGCGGTCAGCAGGGCGCCGGCGCTCTCGACCGTGGTCACGGCGGCCAGAATGGCCAGGGCGATCAGGGGCGGCGAGGCGGCGCCTGCTGTGGCCATCACCCCGACGACGGCCAGGGCCATGGCGCTCGACTGGGTCAGCATGATCCAGCCCCCGGCCGAGGCCAGACGCTCGGTCGCGCGTTCCAGGATCGCGCCGCGCTCCGCCAGACGCTCCACGGCCCAGGCCTTGACGCCATAGGCTTGCAGCTCCGGCGCGGCGGCGGCGAAGGCGGCGAACCCGGTCTTCAGGTCGCCAGACGCCGCCTGGACCGCGCGCCCGGCCGGTTCGGCCAGCCAGCGGCCGACCAGGGCCGCGGCGAGGACGCCGAACGCGCTGGCGGCGGCGATGGCCAGGGCGGTCGTCCAGCCGGTCCGCAGGGCCAGGCCGAGACCGGCGATCAGGCCGGCGGCGGCGCCCCATGGCGCGGACAGGCGCACAAAGCGGTTCTGGATCGCGTCCACGTCCTGCACCATGCGCGACGAGGCCTCGCCGCCCGCCAGGGCCAGGGCGCGGGGCGCGGGGCCGCGCGCGATTCCCTCGAACAACTGGGGACGGAGCGCAGCCAGGGCCTTCAGCGCGGCGTCGTGGCCGGTGATGCGTTCGGCGTAGCGCGAGCCGGTGCGGACGATGGCGAAGAAGCGGATCAGGGCGCTGGGCACCATGAAGTTGAAGCTGTGCGCCACGGCGGCGCCCGCCATTCCGGCGAGGGCCGAGGCGGTGATGAACCAGCCGGACACGCCCAGAAGCAGGACGGCGGCGGCGGACACCAGGGCGGCGCAGACGGAGGCGGCCAGAAGCCGGGCGCCCTGACGGCGCTCCTGCGCCCGGATCAGGGACTTGAGGCGGGCGACGCCGGACATGTTCGGTACGCTCACAGCCGCACCACGACGTCGGCCAGTTCGGCGACGGCCTCGGAATGGGTGGCGATCAGGGCGGTGCGGCCTTCGGCGGCGGCGCGGATGATCGGCAGCAGGGCGGCCTCCGACGCGGCGTCCAGATTGGCGGTGGGTTCGTCCAGCAGCAGGATCGGCGCGGGCTTGAGGAAGGCGCGGGCCAGACCCAGCCGCCGCCGCTCGCCGCCCGACAGACCGCCGCCGCGCTCGTCGATCATGCGGTTCAGATCGCCGGTGAAACCGGCGCGGGCCGCAGCCTCCATGACGCGATGGCTCGGCGCGGCGCGCCAGGCCAGGGCGATGTTCTCGGCCAGGGTTCCGGGCACCACCACCGGCGCCTGCCCGGCCCAGGCGATCCAGCCGGTGAGGTCGGGATGGTCGGACAGGCGGACGTCGTTGACCTCGACCGCGCCGCCGCTCAGGGGCGACAAGCCGAGAAAGAGATGCAGCAGGCTGCTCTTGCCCGAGCCGCTGGCGCCGAGCAGGGCGACAGTGGCGCCGGGCGCGACCCGCAGATCGAAGCCGGTCAGGACGGGCGCGCCCGCCTCATAGGCGATGGCCACGTCGCGGAAGACGATGGCCGGGGTGTTGACGGGGACCGGCGGACGCAGGGCGACGGGCGCGGCGTCCCCGGTCAGCTTTTTCAGGCTGGGCACGGCGGCCTCTGCGGCCTGTCGGTCGTGATAGGCGGCGGCCAAGCGGCGCATGGGGGCATAGACCTCGGGCGCCAGGGCCAGCAGGAAGAAGGCGCGGGTCAGGCTCAGTTGCTCGGGCGCGGGGAAGGGCAGCAGCTTCAGCAGGTTGAAGCCGCAATAGACGGCGACCAGGGCCACGGCCAAGGCCGAGAAAAACTCGAGGATGGCCGAGGACAGGAAGGCGATCTTCAGCACCTTGCCGGTGCGGCGGGCCAGATCGTCGGAGGCCCGGGCGATCACTGTCGTCTGCTGTTTCTCGGCCTGGAAGGCGAGAATGGCGGGCAGGGCGCGGATGCGGTCGAGGAAGAGGCCGGACAGCCGCTCCAGCGCCTGGAATTGACGGCGGCTCTCGGCGCCCGCCGCCATGCCGGTCAGGGCCATGCCGATGACGAAGGGCAGCAGGGTGAAGATGAGGATGCCGGCGGTGAAGGGGCTGACCACGGCGGCGACGGCGATCAGCAGAAGCGGCGTCACGGCGGCGGCCATGCGGGCGGGCAGGAAGCGCGAGACATGGCCGTCCAGCGCCTCGACCCCCTCGACGGTCGCGGTCATGGTCTCGGCGTCGGACAGGCGGCCCGAGAAGGCGCCGTTCAGGACCTGACGCCGCAGGTCGCCCTTGACCGCGCGGGCTGCGCGCGCGGCCACGACGGTCGCGACCTGGGTGAGGCCGCCGCGCGCCAGCAGGGAGGCGACGGCCAGCGCGGCGCCGGGCAGGGCATGGCTGTATCCCTGCGGCAGGGCGCCGACGGCCAGTCCGAGGCCCGCCGCAAACCCTACGGCCGGAATCGCGTCGGCGATCACCAGGCCGCTGGCCAGGCTCATGATCCGCTTGCGTGGCGACAGGGCCGTCTTCAGCCACTTGGCCGGGGCGGCGTCTGCTTCGATCGGCTGGGCCGTCATCGTCTCTCCTGCTCCGTCCGCGCGAACAGACATAGACCAGCGCGAAGGCGCATTGGGCGAATCGTCCTTGTGACGAAACAGCCTTGGGCGAAACGCCGTCTAGAGCGAG
>NZ_DASWXW010000072.1:0-18523 GCF_036405315.1 Brevundimonas sp.
CCGCCGGCGCCTCCCGCACCGCCGCCCCCGCCCGGCCGCACAACCACCTATTATTCCTCGAACGGCTTCTACTTCGAGAACGGCACGCCGGAGCAGCGCGCCGAGGGCGAGGCGGCGCGTGAAGCCGCCCGCGAGATCCGCGCTCAGGCCGTTGTCGCCCGTCGCCAAGGAGACGAGGCCCGCCAGCAGGCGGCGGAAGCGCGCGCTCAGGCCGCTGTCGCCCGTCGACAAGGAGAGGAGGCCCGCCGCCAGGGAGTGGAAGCCCGCGCCCAGGCCGCGATCGCGCGTCAGCAGGCCGAACAGGCGCGCGCCCAGGCGGTCGTCGCCCGCAGGCAGGGCGAACAGGCTCGCCTCGTCGCCGCCCGGGCTCGCGTCGAGGCGCGTGAACAGATGGGCCGGGGCGCCGAGGAGATGCATCGCGGCGCGGACGACATGCGCCAGGAGGCCGTTCGCCTGCGTGATCCAGCCTATCGCGCCCAACAGATCGCCCGCAGCCGCGAGCACGGCAACACCGTCACCGACGCGGAACTGATCGCCTTGAGCCCGAAACTGGTGGAACGGGCCGCCGAACTGGATCGTCGCGCGGACGAACTGGCGGCGCGATCCAGGCGTCCGATCTAAAGTCAGGCCGCGTGGAAGGCGCCGTCGTGCAGCGCGGGCTGCGCGGCGGCGCTTTCGTCTATGGCCCGCTCGGGAGCCGGGCTGTAGGCTGAGGCATGGCCCGTTCCTTTTTGATCCTGTCCGCCGTCGTCGCCGTTTCCCTGTCCGCCTGCGCGTCCGGTCCCAAGGTCGTGACCATGCCGCCGGCAGCCTTGCCGGCCGCGGCCGCGACCTATCGCCTGATCGAGCCTGAACCGGCGTCGGCGGCGGATCAGGCGGTCCTGGCGGCGGTCCGTGGTCAACTGGCGGCGCAAGGCTGGCTGGAAACGCCGGAGGCGCCGGCCTGGCGGATCGAGGTCGCCTATGCGGTTCGCCCCCAGACGACGGGCGCCTATTCCGACGCCTCGGCCCGGCAGGGCGACTGGCTGGATGCGCCGGTCATGCCGCAATGGTGGGGGCGCAAGCGCCTCACCCACAGCCTGACATTGACGCTGCATGGACCCGGCGCCGCGTCCGACGACTATCACGCCGGCGCCGCCACAACGCTGGGCGCCCGACGGGCCGACGAGGCGCTGGCCGCTCTGGCCGCCGCCGCGGTCGCGGAACTGAAGCACGCGCCCTAGTCGGCCTCGATCACGCGGGGCAGGGTCAGGACGAAGGTGGCGCCGACTTCTCCGGCTTCATAGCGGACGTGACCGCCATGCCGTTCGGCGACCGTGCGGACGAAGGCCAGGCCCAGGCCCGCGCCCCGATGGTCGGCGTCGCCGTGGCCGAAGGGCTGGAACAGCCGCCGCGCCGCCTCGTCCGAGAGGCCCGGTCCCTGATCGCTGATGCGAAGGATGCAGACGGCGCCGTCGTCGGATGCGCCGAGGCCCAGCGTGCAGGAAATGACGCCCCCCGCCGGGCCGTATTTCAGGGCGTTGTCCAGCAGATTGGTCAGCAGGCGGCGCAGCAGGGCGGGGTCGCCCTCGACCAGATGCTCATCATCGCCCATCGGCGTCTGGATCGTCACGCCCTTGGTCGAGGCCTGGGGCCAAAGGGTGTCGGCGGCGTCCATCAGCACCTGACCGAGGTCGAGGACGACGGCGCGGTAAGGCTGGGATTCGGCTCGGGCCAGCTGGACGTAGCCTTCGGCCAGATCCAGCGTCTGGCGCGCATAGTCGCCGATGCGGCGTTCGAAGGCCGGATCCGTCCGGCTCTGGCCGCCTTCCAGCAGGGTCAGGATCGACACCTGCGGCGCGCGCATGTCGTGGCTCAGTAGCTGAAGCGCCTGTTCGCGTTGACGCTCGGCGGCGCGGAACAGGGTCATGTCGGCGAAGCGGACGATGTGGCCGATAGGCTGGCCTGCGGCGTCGGTCAGGGCGGCGGCGGCGGCTTTCAGGACGTGTCCGTTCGGCGTCCGGATATCGCCCGGGTCTGTGGTGTCGGCCACGAGGAAGCGTCGCCAGGACGGCTCGCCCAGCGACTGGAACAAGGCCGCGAGGTCGGCCTCGCGATCCAGAACAGAACCGAACAGGTCGCGGGCCCGGTCGTTGGACAGCAGGACGCGACCGTCCGGATCGGCCACCACCGTGGCGTCGGGCAGGCTGCGCAGGGCGTCCGAGATGAAGCGATCCAGATCGCGAAGATGTTTCAGGGCCGCGCGCAGGGCGTCCACCTGTTTCGCGACCACGTCCCCCTGCGGTCGGGCCAAGGTCAGAGGCGCGGTCGGCAGCGCCGGACCTTCGCACTCGAAAGCTTCGACCTCGCTTTGCATATAGGCGGAGGCGGCGGCCAGGCGCCGCCAGCTCCAGAAGGGATAGGCGAGAGCCAGCCCCCCGATGGCTGCAGCGGGCGGGAACCACAGGCCGGCGAACCTGAAGGCGATCAGGCTGCCTGCCAGGGTCAGTAGGATCAGGCTGGCGCCCAGCACCATGTTGACGACCGGACGCATGAACAGGAAGCCGCAGATCAACAGGCTCAGGGGCGCCAGCGACAGCCCCAGCACCCAGACCGGCGGCAGGCGCTGCGGACCGCCGCCTTCAAGCAGGGTCTGCAGCAGGGCGGCCTGAATTTCGACCCCCGGGCTGAGTTCGCCGTGCGGCGCGGCGGGGGTGGCGTAACGGTCGCCCAGACCGGGGGCGGCCGCGCCGACCAGCACCAGCTTGTCCTTCAGGAAAGCTGGCGGAACCTCCCCGTTCAGCACGTCGACGAAGGACAGGGTGCGGAACCGTCCTGGCGTCCCATGATAGGTGATCGCCTCCGGCCGGGCGGCGATCAGGGCGTCGGGCGTCGCGGCGTCGGGATCGGGCGGCGGCACGGCGACGCGGGTCTTCGCCAGCGGCAGGATCAGTTGCGGCCAGACCGCGTCGCCGCCCTGCATATAGAGGGGCAGGCGGCGGATCACGCCGTCGCTGTCCACCGTCAGATTGACATGGCCGAGACCGGCCGCGGCCCGGGTCAGGGGCGCGTCGGGCTCGCTGACCCGCCAGGGGGCGCCGTTCTCGCCGGGGGCGTCGACCAGCAGGGGCAGGTAGACGTTGGCGGCCCGCCCCAGCGCCGCGGCCAGGGCGGGGTCGTCGGCGGCGGGTTCCGTGAACAGAACGTCGTAGGCGACGGCGCGGGGCCGGGCCTGGCTCAGCCGGTCGATCAGGTCGGCGTGCACCGTACGCGGCCACGGCCAGCGGCCCAGCGCCTGCACGCTGCGGTTGTCGATGGACACGACGACAATGGCGTCGTCGACGGGACCGTCGTCAAGCCGGATGAGGGCGTCATAGACAATGTTGTCGACGCGGTCGGCGGTCGGACTGAGCGCCAGCCAACCGACCGCCAGGGCTGTCGTCACGGCCACCAGCGTCCACTCGATCAGCGCCCGTCGCCCGGTCAGCCTGGCGCCCAGCCAGCGGCTCCGGACCACGGGTCAGCGCCCGATACGGAGCTGTTGCGGCTCCGACCAGACCTGCAGCAGGCGGCCGAAGCGATGACGCGAGCCCTGCACCCGCCAGGTGTAGACGCCGGGGGGCAGGTCGCTCAGGGTGAAGGCCTGATCGGTCAGTCCGGGATGATCGGCGAGCGGCGGTCCTTCGGGTGCGCCGTCGGCGCCTTCCCTCGACAACTGGAAGCGGAAGAAGGCCTCGCCTTCGCCCTCGGCCTCCCAGCGGAAGCGATAGAAGCGGCGTCCGTCCTGAAGCGTGTTGCTGGACGCCAGCCCGCCGACGCCGTTGCGGGCGCGGATGAAGCTGTAGGTGGTGCTGCGGCCCTCGACCCCCTCGGCCGACAGGGCGCTGAGCCGCAGGAAATAGGCGCCGTCCGCCAGTGCCGGGAAGGTCAGGCGCGCGTCGCCGGACGCCGAGTCCGCTTCAGCGAAAGCGTCGATCATGCCCGCATCCGTCGCCAGGCGCCCGCGATAGCGATCGGCGCCGGACAGGGCCTCGATGCCGAAGATCGCCTCTCGGCCTGACTGGACCTCGTCGGGGCGGACGAGGGCGGGGGCGGCCAACAGGGGAACCAGACGCGCGCCCGTGGCGCTGGCGGTTACGCCCTCGGCGGCGACGGCCGTGGCTTCAACCCGTCCGTCGCCGGATTCGACCTGGACCCTGCCCTCGATGACCTCGGTCGCCGAGCGGTCGGCATCGTCGTCGAAGGCGACGCGGAAGTCGGTGCCGCGGACTGCAGAAACTGAAACTGGCGTGCGCACGACAAAGCCGCCGGGGCGTTGGCGCGGCGTGACGCGGGCTTCGGCCCGACCGGTCTCGACTGTCATGGCGTGGTCGACGGCGCCATTGATGGCGTAGCGCCTCAGGCGGGTCAGTCGGACCCGGCTATTGGACGGCACCACGACATAGCTGCCGTCGGAGAGGGCCAGCCGGACGAAGGCGTTGGCGCCCGTGGTCAGAACGGCGCCTTCGGATACGCTCTGACCCTGCGTCGGGGCGCCCGTCGAGGGGCCCTGGGCCAGCGTCACAGCGCCTCGGAAGCCGGCGATCCGTGCCTGATCCGGATCGGCGCGCAGCAGATTGACGGGAAGGCTCAGGGTTCGCCCCACGGCCATGCGACGCGGATCGGCGACCCGGTTCCGACGCTGAATCTGGCGGTAGTCGTCAGGCCGGTTCAGATAGGCGATGGCCAGATCTATCAGGGTGTCGCCGCGCAGGACCCGGTAGTCGATGGTCCCGGCGGGCGCGCGCGATTGGGCGAGGGCGGGGGAGGTGGATAGAAGCGCCGCCAGAACGCCGACGGCCATCGCCCGCTTTTGAATCATTCCGAGGTCTCTTCCGCCTTCGACATGTCCGAGATTGCAGCGACTGCGTCATCGACCGCGCCCACCCGTTCCAAGCGGTATCCGTAGCTGTAAATGGGCGTCAGACGAAAGCCCTGCTCGGGCCGCAGGTTCAGTTTGGTGCGGATCCGCGAGATGTGCATATCCAGCGACCGGCTGTTCAGATTGGGCTCGTTGCCCCAGACGGTCTCCAGAATATAGGTTCGCGACAGGGCGCGGTGCAGGTTGCGGAACAGCAGTTGCGCCAGGCCGAACTCCTTGGCCGTCAGCACCACGGTCTGACCGTCGCGCGTCACGGCCCCGGCGGAGGCGTGGAAAACCGTGTCGCCATGCACCTCGGCGCCGGGGGCCGAGGGCTGGGCGTAGGCGCGGCGCATCAGGGCGCTGATGCGCGCCGTCAAAACCGGCGGAGACAGGGGCTTGGGCAGGTAGTCGTCGGCCCCGGCGTTCAGGCCCGCCACGATGTCCTCGTCCTCGGCCCGGCTCGTGACCAGCAGCATCGGCGGCGGCGGACGCAGGTTGGTGCGCGCCCAGGCCAGAACCTCCAGGCCTGACCGATCGGGCAGGTTCCAGTCCACGATCAGAAAATCAAAAGTGTCCTTGCGCAGGGCCGAGATCAGCGCCTGGGCGCGAGAGAAAAGTACGGCGCGGTAGCCCATCCCGTGAACGGTGGCGGCCATGGTTTCGAGCTGAATTGGATCATCATCGAGAAGGGCGATCTTCATTTTACTTCAACGCTCCGGAGTCGTCTTGACCATAGCCCGCCCTTTGAAGGTTGTGGCCGGCGTCAGCCGTCCAGAATGTAAAATTGCGTCACATTCCGACTGACTGGTGAAGCTTGTCCATATCGCGGTGATTGAGGGCGGAATTGGGTTCTGGCCGCTGTCGACCGTCAAGCGACATAGGGCGACAGGCGCTCGGCGGCGTCGCGGCACAGGGTCTTGATCCAGCGCCGCGCCGCCTTCAGCCGCGCCGTGCCGTGGACCTCGCGGTAGGTGCTGAGCCAGAAGCGGCGCTCGATCAGCACCTGATCGGACAGCACCCGCGTCAGCCCTTCGGCCAGGAAGCAGGGCAGGACCCCGATCCCGCCGCCCGCCGCGATCATGTCCCGCTGGGCCCGGATCGAGGAGGAGGCCAGGCGGGGCCGCAGGTTGGGGCGGATTTCGTCCAGATAATGCAACTCGGGCGCATAGATCAGGTCGTCGACATAGCCGACGATGTCGAAGTCCGGCAGGTCGTCCACGCGTTCTGGCGCGCCATGCCGTTCCAGATGTTCGGGCGCGGCGTAGAGGGCCAGTTGATAAGGGGTCAGCGGCTCGACGATCAGGCGCGGACTGGCGGCGGGGCTGAGGGTGATGGCCATGTCCACCTCGCGCCGACTGGGCGACAGGAAGCCGGAACTGGCGGCCAGTTCGATGTTCAGCCCCGGATGCGCCGCCAGCAGACCGGGCAGGGCGGGGGCCAGGACGGCGCCGCCGAACCCCTCCGAGGCGCTGATGCGCACCGTGCCGGCGATCAGGTCGGGCCGCGTCACCCGCTCGGCCGCCGCCATGGCGCTTTCGGCGTCCAGCGCCGTTTCCAGCAGTTGCGCCCCCGCCGCCGTCAGCAGCAGGCCCGAGGCCGAGCGCACCACCAGGGTCGACTTCAGCGCCGTCTCCAGCCGCGCCACGCGCCGTCCGACCGTGGCCGCGTCGATGCCCAGCCGCTGCGCCGCCGTCGCCAGCGAGCCCGCCCGCGCGGCGGCGATGAAGATGCGAACGTCGTCCCAGTCGAACATTGCAGGAATGCACAGCATAGGATGCAAGATTGCAATGGGTGGCGCGGCCCTGGTCTGCTAGGCCATGCTGGAACGAACAACGACATCACAGGGAAACGCCTCATGCGCGACATTCGCCACTTCATCGATGGTGCGGCCTTCGACGGTGCATCGGGTCGCTTCGGCGACGTGTTCAACCCCAACACCGGCGAGGTTCAGGCCCGCGTCCAGCTGGCCACCGTCAGCGAGATGGACCGTGCGGTCCAGGCCGCCCAGGCTGCCTTCGAGGGCTGGTCCAGCACCAACCCGCAGCGCCGCGCCCGCGTCATGTTCGAGTTCAAGCGCCTGGTCGAGGCCAACATGAACGAACTGGCCGAGCTGCTGTCCTCGGAACACGGCAAGGTCATCGCCGACTCCAAGGGTGACATCCAGCGCGGCCTTGAGGTCATCGAGTTCGCCTGCGGCATCCCCCATGCGCTGAAGGGCGAATACACCCAGGGCGCCGGCCCCGGCATCGACGTCTATTCCATGCGCCAGCCGCTGGGCGTGGTGGCGGGCATCACCCCGTTCAACTTCCCCGGCATGATCCCGATGTGGATGTTCGGCATGGCGATCGCCGCCGGCAACACCTTCATCCTGAAGCCGTCGGAGCGTGATCCCTCGCTGCCGGTGCGTCTGGGCGAACTGATGATGGAGGCGGGCGCGCCCAAGGGCGTGCTGAACGTCGTCCACGGCGACAAGGTGGCGGTCGACGCCATCCTGACCCACCCCGACATCCACGCCGTCAGCTTCGTCGGTTCGTCCGACATTGCTCACTACGTCTATCAGATGGGCGCCCAGCACGGGAAACGCGTCCAGGCCATGGGCGGCGCCAAGAACCACGGCATCGTCCTGCCCGACGCCGACATGGATCAGGTGATCAAGGACCTGACCGGCGCGGCCTACGGCTCGGCCGGCGAACGCTGCATGGCTCTGCCGGTGGTGGTGCCGGTCGGTCAGCGCACCGCCGACGAACTGCGCGAGCGTTTGGTTTCGGAAATTCCCAACCTGCGCGTCGGCGTCTCGACCGACGCCGAGGCCCACTACGGCCCGGTCGTCACCCAGACTCACAAGGACAAGGTCCTGGGCTGGATCAGCAAGGGCGTCGAGGAAGGCGCTGAACTGGTCGTGGACGGCCGCGAGTTCAGCCTGCAGGGCCACGAGAAGGGCTTCTTCATCGGCCCGTCGCTGTTCGACCACGTCAAGCCCGAGATGGAATCCTACAAGGAAGAGATCTTCGGCCCGGTGCTGCAGATCATGCGCGCCGCCAGCTTCGAGGAGGCGCTGAGCCTGCCGAGCAAGCACCAGTACGGCAACGGCGTCGCCATCTTCACCCAGAACGGCCGGGCGGCCCGCGACTTCGCCGCCCGCGTCAACGTCGGCATGGTCGGCATCAACGTGCCGATCCCGGTGCCGGTGGCCTATCACTCGTTCGGCGGCTGGAAGCGTTCGGCCTTCGGCGACATCAACCAGCACGGCATGGAGGGTCTGCGTTTCTGGACCAAGACCAAGACCGTCACGGCCCGCTGGCCCGACAGCGCGCTGGAACACGCGGACTCGAGCTTCGTCATCCCGACGATGGGGTAAGTCTAAGACCCTCTCCCGGTGGGAGAGGGCTTGAGCCTCCAAGAGCGAAGCGATTGGGCAGGCGAAAGGGTGAGGGTTCAACCTTTTCAGTCGGCGTCAGCCGTGGCACGGCGGCTTGCGCCGACTGATGCCGGCGACCCTCATCCGCCCCTTCGGGGCACCTTCTCCCATCGGGAGAAGGAGGCGCGCTCAGCTCAGCGTATACGGGATCACCCCCCGCTCATGGTCCGGCACGCTCAGCGTCCGGTCGATGGGCGGGAAGGCCCGTTGCGGGCAGTCGGTGCGCTCGCAGATGCGGCAGTTGACGCCCATGCGCGTCGGCGGGCCGTTCAGGTCCAGGCCGTCGGCATAGACCAACTGCGCTGCATGTTCGATCTCGCAGCCGAGGCCCAAGGCATAGCGGCGATCCGGTTCGAGGAAGGACCCGCCCGGCTTGGACACGCTCTTGGCCATGCAGATGTAGCGGGCGCCGTCCGGCATCTCCGACAGATTGACCAGGATGCGGTCCGGCGCGCCAAAGGCCTCGTGCACGTTCCACAGCGGGCAGGCGCCGCCGAAGCGGGCGAACTGGAACCGGGTGGCGCTGTGCCGCTTGGTGATGTTCCCCGCCATGTCCACCCGCGCGAAATAGAAGGGCACGCCGCGCCAGCCGGGACGTTGCAGGGTCGAAAGCCGGTGGCAGATCTGCTCGAAGCTGACGTGGAAGCGGTTGCGCAGCCGGTCCACGTCGTGACGCAGCTCGCGCGCGGCCTCAAGGAAGCGACGGTAGGGCAGCAGCAGGGCCCCCGCCGCATAGTTGGCCAGCCCCACCCGGCAGACGTCGCGCGCGGCGGGGATGTCGAAGGCGGCGCGGTCCAGCTCGTGCTCGATCAGGTCGTGGAAGCGCAGCAGCACCAGTTGGTGCGCCATCAGGAAGGACCGCGTCGCGCCGGGCAGGCTGGCGTCGACATAGAGGATGCGCGCCGTCGGATCGAAGCGCCGCATGGCCCCGCGCCCTTCGCCGGTCGCCAGACGGACCCCGCACAGGTCGTTCAGCGCCGCCTCCAGATCGCGTTCCGGGTGGCCGCCCGCGCCCAGCCCCAGTTGCTCCGCCAGCGCCTCGGCCGCCTGATCCAGCACGTCGATGTAGTTGTCGCGATAGTGGAAGAAGTCGCGCACCGCCTCATAGGGCAGGGCGGGGGCCGCTTGCGCCCGCTCGTCGCGGCCGAGGGTTTCGTTCAGCGTCTTCAGCCGCTCGTCCAGACGGCGATAGTCCTGATGCAGGGCCAGGAACTGTCGCGCCAGTCGCGGTGTCGTGGTCACGGCCTGCTTCAGCTCGACCGGCGACGGGGCCTCGGCGTGGCCGGCCACGTCGGTGACGGCTTCGCGCAGGTCGGCGATCAGGCGGGCGTCGCCGTCCAGGTCGAACAGGCTGGCGTCTACGTCGAAGGCCCGCGTCAGGGCGATCAGAACCCGCGCCGTCGCCGGGCGTTGATTGGTCTCGATCTGCGACAGGTAGGAAGGCGACAGGGCCAGCCGTCCGGCGCAGGCTTCCAGCGTCCAGCCGCGCGCCTCGCGCAGCTTGCGCACCTTGGCCCCGAGATAGAGTTTTTCCGCCATCGCAACTTTGCAAAACGACCCGTCGACCTTGGCAGGCTTACGCACTTATGCCCCTTTTGCAAAGTTGCGATTGCCTTTTTGCAACGGAGCGTCTTGGTGATCGACAAAGATTGCAGGGAGTCGCCCAAACCATGAGCCAGGCCATCCTCGAGGAACTCGAGCGCCGCCGCGCCGCCGCCAAACTGGGCGGGGGCGTCAAGCGCATCGAGAGCCAGCACGCCAAGGGCAAGCTGACCGCGCGCGAACGGATCGAAGTCCTGCTGGACGAAGGCAGCTTCGAAGAGACCGACATGTTCGTGGAGCACCGCAGCCACGACTTCGGCATGGACGCGCAGCGTATCCCGGGTGACGGCGTCGTCACCGGACGCGGCACCATCGGCGGTCGTCTGGTCTATGTCTTCTCCAAGGACTTCACCGTCTTCGGCGGCTCGCTCTCGGGCGCCCACGCGGCCAAGATCGTCAAGATCCAGAAGATGGCCCTGACGGCGGGCGCCCCGATCATCGGCCTGTTCGACGCGGGCGGCGCCCGTATTCAGGAAGGCGTGGAATCGCTGGCCGGTTACGCCGACATCTTCCTGCAGAACACCCTGGCCTCGGGCGTCATTCCGCAGATCTCGGTCATCATGGGCCCGTGCGCGGGCGGCGACGTCTATTCGCCCGCCATCACCGACTTCATCTTCATGGTGAAGGACACGTCCTACATGTACGTGACCGGCCCGGACGTGGTGAAGACCGTCACCAACGAGGTCGTCAGCCACGAGGATCTGGGCGGCGCGCGCGTCCACGCCGGCAAGTCGGGGGTCGCCGACGGCGCCTTCGAGAACGATCTGGAGGCCCTGTCCGAAGTCCGCCGCCTGATCGGCTTCCTGCCCCTATCGAACCGCGAAAAGCCGCCGGTCCGCGATAGCTATGACGAGGCGGATCGCGACGAGGCGTCGCTGGACACCCTGGTCCCGACCAATCCGAACCAGCCCTATGACATGAAGGAGCTGATCCTGAAGACGGTCGACGAGGCCGACTTCTTCGAGATCGGCGCCGACTTCGCCAAGAACATCATCTGCGGCTTCGGCCGTCTGGACGGTCAGTCGGTCGGCATCGTCGCCAACCAGCCTCAGGTGCTGGCGGGCGTTCTGGACATCGACAGCAGCCGCAAGGCCGCCCGCTTCGTCCGCTTCTGCGACGCCTTCCACATCCCGCTGGTGACGCTGGTGGACGTGCCGGGCTTCATGCCGGGCACCAAGCAGGAGTACGGCGCCCTGATCAAGCACGGCGCCAAGCTGCTGTTCGCCTATGCCGAGGCCACGGTGCCCAAGCTGACCGTCATCACGCGCAAGGCCTATGGCGGCGCCTATGACGTCATGAGCTCCAAGCACCTGCGCGGCGACGTCAACTACGCCTGGCCCACCGCCGAGATCGCGGTCATGGGCGCCAAGGGCGCGGTCGAGATCATCTTCCGCAAGGAGGCCGGCGACCCTGAGGCCCTGGCGGCGCGCGAGGCCGAATACAAGGAACGCTTCGCCAACCCCTTCGTCGCGGCGGGCCTCGGCTACATCGACGACGTCATCATGCCCCACGGCACCCGCCGTCGTCTGATCAAGGCCCTGAAGACGCTGAAGAACAAGACCCAGGACAATCCCTGGAAGAAGCACGACAATATTCCGCTGTGACCTGCGACGTCGAGTTTCTTGCGGAGGTCAACGCCGCTCTGGCTGATGCCCGGTTCGACTGGCTGGGCATCAGCCTGTTCGAGGGGGGGATGGAGCTGTCTCGTGAGCCGCACCGCTATCGGATCAGTTGGAGCGGTTGGTTATCTACGACTTCGAGCCCAACTGTCAGTAGCGACGTTCACGGCTATGTATTTGCTCCAGTGATCGGCCCGATGATTGGCGCGAACCTCTTGGAAATTCAGCATCATAATGGCATTTATGAGCTGCGTTTTTCGAGCGGCCAGTCCGTATTCGCAGGTCATTGGCCAAGCGATGCGGCAGATCATGTGCTGATGGTCGACGCCATTACTGACAATGCTCCCTTCACATGGGGGTTACTCGATTGACACTCTCGAATCATTTTTCACGACGCATCCAAGTCGTCGGTAGGACCCGCTGATGTTCAAGAAAATCCTCATCGCCAACCGGGGCGAGATCGCGGTTCGCGTCATCAAGACCTGCCGCAAGATGGGCATCAAGACGGTTGTCGTTTATTCCGACGCCGACGCGGGTTCGCTGGCCTGCGAGATGGCGGACGAGACCGTCCACATCGGCCCGTCGCCCGCCGCCCAGTCCTATCTGATCCAGGACAAGATCGTGGACGCCGTCAAGCAGACGGGGGCGCAGGCCGTGCACCCCGGCTTCGGCTTCCTATCGGAAAACGCCGGCTTCGCGCGGCGGTTGAAGGCCGAGGGCATCGCCTTCATCGGGCCGAACCCCGAGGCGATCGACGCCATGGGCGACAAGATCACGTCCAAGAAGTTCGCCGCCGAGGCGGGCGTCTCGACCGTGCCGGGCCATATGGGTCTGATCGAAACGCCGGACGAGGCGGTGAAGATCGCGCGTGAGATCGGCTATCCGGTGATGATCAAGGCTTCGGCCGGGGGCGGGGGCAAGGGCATCCGCGTCGCCCATTCGGACGACGACATGGCCGAGGGCTTCGCCGCCGTGAAGGCCGAGGCGCTGAACGCCTTCGGCGACGACCGGGTCTTCCTCGAGAAGTTCATCGTCGATCCGCGCCACATCGAGATTCAGGTGCTGGGCGACAAGCACGGCAACGTCATCCACCTGTTCGAGCGTGAGTGCTCGATCCAGCGCCGCAACCAGAAGGTCGTCGAAGAGGCGCCGTCGCCCCTGCTGGACGAGGCGACCCGCGCCGCCATGGGGGCGCAGGCCGTCGCCCTGGCCAAGGCGGTGAACTATGACTCGGCGGGCACGGTCGAGTTCGTCGCCGGTCAGGACAAGAGCTTCTACTTCCTGGAGATGAACACCCGCCTGCAGGTCGAGCATCCGGTGACGGAACTGATCACCGGCGTCGATCTGGTCGAACAGATGATCCGCTCGGCCTGGGGCGAACAGCTGGCGTTCAAACAGGACGACCTGTCGATCAACGGCTGGGCCATCGAAAGCCGCATCTACGCCGAAGACCCCTATCGCGGCTTCCTGCCGTCGATCGGCCGTCTGGTGCGCTATGAGCAGCCGGAGGAAGGCGATCAGGGCGACTACACCGTCCGCAACGATTCCGGCGTCCGCGAGGGCGACGAGATCTCCATGTTCTACGACCCCATGATCGCCAAGCTGTGCGCCTGGGGCGAGACGCGCGACGCCGCCGTCGAGGGCATGGCCCGCGCGCTGGAAGACACCCACCTGTCGGGTCTGGGCCACAACGTGCCCTTCCTGTCGGCGGTGATGGATCAGGACCGCTTCAAGTCCGGCCAGCTGTCGACCAGCTACATCAAGGACGAGTTCCCCGAGGGCTTCCGCGGTCTGGAACCCACCGAGGCGCAGAAGGACATCTTCATCACCGTGGCCGCGGCGATGAACGAGGTCCTGGCCGAGCAGGCGGGCGATCCCTCGGAGCGCACCGACTGGACCGTCCTGATCGACCGCGAGGCCCACGAAGTGTCGCTGTCCTATGACGAGGCCGAGGATCTGGTCATCTCGCTGGACGAGCGCGACCTGACCCTGTCGGAAATCGACTGGCGCCCGGGTCTGGCCCAGTTCAAGGCCGTCTTGGACGACGAGCCCTTCACCGCCGAGGTCAAGCGTGCGCCGGACGGCTTCGACATCCGCCACCGTGCGGCGAAAGCCCGCGTGCGCGTCCTGACGCCGCGCGCCGCCGACATGTATCAGCGCCTGCCGGAAAAGGTCGCCGCCGACACCTCCAAGCTGGTGCTGTCGCCCATGCCGGGTCTGGTCGTCGACATCCCCGTGACGGTCGGCCAGGAGGTCAAGTCGGGCGAGACCGTCGCCATCATCGAAGCCATGAAGATGCAGAACATCCTCAAGGCCGAGCGCGACGGCGTGGTGAAGGCGATCGGCGCCAAGGCCGGCGATCCGGTCGCCGCCGACGACGTGCTGGTGGAGTTTGCGTAAATGACGACCTTTCCCACGCCGAGCCCGCTGGAGTGGCGGGAACAGGCCGAGAAGGCGCTGAAGGGGCGGGCGATCGAAAGCCTGCTGCACCTCGACGCCGACGGCCTGATCATCCGGCCGCTCTATGCCGACGCAACCGGGGTGCAGGCGCTTCGCGCGCCGCGCAACACGGACGCCGAGGGGCGGGCGTGGGACCTGCGCACCCTGGTCGAGGGCGACGAGACGGCGGCGATCAACGCCGCCGTCCTGACCGACCTTGAAAACGGCGCCGCCTCGGTGGTGCTGAAGGGCGCGTTCACGACCGACGAGGCGGCGCTGGCCGCCGCGCTCGACGGCGTGGCTCTGGAACTGGCGCCGGTGGCGCTGGACGCGGGCTTTGACGGCGTGAAGGCCGCCGAGGCTCTGGCGGCCGTGGCCAAGGGTTCGCCCCGTGCTCAACTGCAATTCCACCTCGACCCCATCTCGGCCTACGCCGAGGCGGGCGAGGGTGAGATCGACGCCGCATTGACCGAAGCGGCTGAGGCCGCCGCGCGTCTGGCCGGGATCTATCCTGAGGCCATGCTCTTC
The DNA here is from genome assembly GCF_036405315.1 of Brevundimonas sp. GTDB lineage: Bacteria > Pseudomonadota > Alphaproteobacteria > Caulobacterales > Caulobacteraceae > Brevundimonas. The sequence goes on from NZ_DASWXW010000072.1 coordinate 14,489, forward strand.
CTCGCCTCGGGCCGCGTGGTGCACGAGGCGGGCGGTTCGGCGGGACAGGAACTGGCCTTCGCCGCGGCCAGCGCCGTCGCCTACGTCAAGGCCGCCGTTCTGGCCGGTCTGACGACCGAACAGGCGTTGAAGGGCGTGGTTCTGGGCGTCTCGGTCGACGCTGAATATTTCGACGCCTTGGCCAAGGTCCGGGCCATGCGCCTGATCTGGGCCAGCGTCTCCAAGGCCTTTGGCCATGAGACCCCCGCCGTCATCGAGGCCCGCTCGTCGCGGCGGATGCTGTCGGCGCGCGATCCCTGGCCCAACCTGCTGCGCCTGACCGCCGCCGGTTTCGCGGGCGCTGTGGGCGGCGCCGACGTGGTGGTGCTGGACGGCTTCACCCGCGCCGAGGGCCGTCCCGACGCCTTCGCCCGCCGTCAGGCCCGCAACACCCAGCTGGTGCTGATGGAAGAGGCCAATCTGGGCCGGGTCGACGACCCCGCCGCCGGCTCTTGGTTCCTGGACAGCCGCACGCGCGATCTGGCCGAGGCCGGCTGGAAGGAGTTCCAGTCGATCGAAGCCGAAGGCGGCGTGGTCGACGCCCTGAAGCACCACCTGATCCAGCCGCGCGTCGAACGCGCGCGCGGCCAGCTGGAAGCCGCGCTGAAGGACGGCGCCCGCCACATGGTCGGCGTCACCAAATACGTCGATCCCGATCCGCGCCCGGCCCCGGTCGAGGCCGCCGATCCCGCCTTCGTCCCGGTGCGCCACGGCGCCCTGACCCCGGTGCGCTTTGCCGCGCCCTTTGAGATCGCGTCCGAGGAGGCCGCCCAATGAGCTTCCCCGACTTCTCCAAGATCGACCTCGACCTGAGCACCACCGGCGCGGGTCCGACGCGCGATCCCTGGCTGACGCCCGAGGGTCTGACGGTGGAAACCGCCTATGGGCCCGAAGCGCTGCAAGGCCTCGACGCCATCCACGGCCTGCCGGGCTTCGCCCCCTATATGCGCGGGCCCTATCCGACCATGTATGCGGGCAATCCGTGGACCATCCGTCAGTACGCGGGCTTCTCGACCGCCGAGGAATCCAACGCCTTCTATCGCCGCAACCTGGCGGCGGGCCAGAAGGGCCTGTCCATCGCCTTCGATCTGGCCACCCACCGGGGCTATGACAGCGACCATCCGCGGGTGAAGGGCGACGTCGGCATGGCCGGCGTGGCCATCGACAGCATTCTGGACATGCGGACCCTGTTCGACGGCATTCCGCTGGATCAGATGTCGGTGTCCATGACCATGAACGGCGCCGTCCTGCCGATCCTGGCTCTCTATGTCGTCGCGGCGGAAGAACAGGGCGTGCCGCACGCGGCCCTGACCGGAACCATTCAGAACGATATTCTGAAGGAGTTCATGGTCCGCAACACCTACATCTATCCGCCTGAACCCTCGATGCGGATCATCTCGGACATCTTTGCGTGGACCGCGCAGGAGACGCCGAAGTTCAACTCGATTTCGATCTCCGGCTATCACATGCAGGAGGCGGGGGCCTCGGCCGAGATCGAGCTGGCCTACACGCTGTCGGACGGTCTGGAATATATCAAGGCCGGCGTCGACGCGGGCATGGACGTGGACCGCTTCGCGCCGCGCCTGTCCTTCTTCTGGGCCATCGGCATGAACTACTTCATGGAGGTGGCCAAGATGCGGGCCGGCCGCCTGTTGTGGGCCGAAAAGGTCGCCGAGAAGTTCGCCCCCAAGGACCCGCGCTCGCTGTCGCTGCGCGCCCACTGCCAGACCTCGGGCTGGAGCCTCGCAGCGCAGGACGTGTTCAACAACGTGCCCCGCACCATGGTCGAGGCCATGGCGGCGGCGGGCGGTCAAACGCAGAGCCTGCACACCAACGCCCTCGACGAAGCCCTGGCCCTGCCGACCGATTTCTCGGCCCGGATCGCACGCAACACCCAGATCCTGCTGCAGATGGAGACGGGCCTGACTCGCACCATCGACCCCTGGGGCGGCAGCTTCTACGTCGAGCGTCTGACGCATGATCTGGCGAACCGCGCCCGCGCCCTGATGGAAGAGGTCGAGACGGCGGGCGGCATGGCCAAGGCCATCGAGGCCGGTATTCCCAAGCTGCGCATCGAAGAGGCGGCGGCCAAGACCCAGGCCCGCATCGACACCGGCAAGCAGACCGTGGTCGGCGTGAACCGCTATCTGAACGACACGCCCGACGACATTCCAATGCTGAAGGTCGACAACGCCGCCGTCCTGACAGCCCAGATCGAAAAGCTGAAGCGCCTGCGCGCCGAGCGGGATCAGGCTGCGACCGACGCGGCGCTTGAAGCCCTGACCAACGGGGCGCGCGGGAACGCCAACCTACTGGAACTGGCGGTTCAGGCCGCCCGCGCCAAGGCCACGGTGGGCGAGATCTCCGACGCCCTGGAGGCCGCCTTCGGCCGTCACGTCGCCACGGTGAAGACCGTCTCGGGCGTTTACGGCAAGGAGGCGGGCAATGATCCCAAGGTCGCCCGCGCCCGCGACATGGTCGCGACCTTCGTCGAGAACGACGGCGGTCCGCCGCGCATCCTGATCGCCAAGCTGGGTCAGGACGGTCACGACCGGGGCCAGAAGGTTGTCGCCACCGGCTATGGCGACATCGGCTTCGACGTCACCGCCGGTTCCCTGTTCCAGACCCCCGCCGAGGCCGCCAGGGATGCGGTCGAGAAGAACGTCCATGCGGTCGGCGCCTCGTCGTTGGCGGCCGGGCACCTGACGCTCGTGCCCGAACTGCGGGCCGAACTGGCCAAGCTGGGGCGTGAGGACATCATGATCGTGGTCGGCGGCGTCATTCCGCCGTCGGACGTCCAGCCCCTGCTGGATATGGGCGCGGCGGCGGTCTATCCGCCCGGCTCGGTGATCGCCGACACGGCGGCGGACCTGATTGAAAAGCTGAACCTGCGTCTGGGCTATGCCCAGCCGACGCCAGCGGAGAAGAAGTGATGATCGGCGCCCTGAACCACGTCGGCGTGGCCACGCCCTCGATCGCCGAGTCGATCAAGCTGTATCGCGACATCCTGGGCGCGACCAAGATCGGCGAGCCGTTCGACCTGCCGGCCCAGGGGGTGAAGGTCTGCTTCATCGACACCCCGACGGCCCAGATCGAGCTGATCGAGCCCTATGACGAGACCAGCCCCATCACCGGCTTCCTGGCCAAGAACCCCAAGGGCGGCCAGCACCACGTCTGCTTCGAGGTGGCCGACATCCACGACGCCATCGCCGAGATGCGCGCCAAGGGCGTGACCATCCTGGGCACGGGCGAGCCCCGCATCGGCGCTCACGGCACCCCCGTGGTCTTCCTGCATCCCAAGGAGATGGGCGGGGTCCTGATCGAACTGATGGAAACGCCGAAAGAGGCGCACTGAAGTCAAAAGGCCCGGTCGATGACCGGGCCTTTCTTTTATCAGAACAGGATCTTGCGCAGGCTTATGCGGAAGGTCCGGCCCAGCGGGTCCAGATAGTCGGGCTGATAGGACAGGGGCGTCTCGCCCATACCGTTTCGCACGTCCAGCTTCTGGTCGAAGATGTTGTCGATGCCGACGCTGACGCGGGCGCCCTTCAGCCAGGGGTATTTCGCCACCCAGGTCTGGCGCGACGACAGGTCGGCGAACAGGTTCAGGTTGACCGTCGTCAGGTCTGAGAAGGTCAGGTCGCTGGCGTCGTCGCCGCCGTTGATCCGGGTGGACTCCTTCCAGTTGGCGTTCAGGAAACCGCCCATGCCGCTCTTGAACAGGCCCATCTGGAACTGGACCTCGTTGCGCGCCTGACCTCCGCGCGAGCCCGTGGCGGCGCCGTCCAGCAGATCCAGCACCGCCAGGCCGTCGCGGATCGTGATCTCATCCTGGATGCGATAGGTGTGGTAAAGCGAGACGTTGAAACGGCCTTGGCCTGGCTGCATCGCCGGGCCGCGACCGCCGCGACCGCCGCCCATTTGCATCCGCATGCCGCCGCCGGGAGGCGGGCCGCCCGCGCCGCCGCCAGGGGGCGGGCCCCCTTCAACTCGCAT
>NZ_DASWXW010000073.1:0-2255 GCF_036405315.1 Brevundimonas sp.
GGCGCCGCCGCCCCCGCCGCCGCCCAGCGGCAACGCGGCCCTGCCGCCGTCGCGGGCGCGGGCGGTTACGTCCTCGACGCCGGCATCGCCGGTGCAGGGCGCGGCCGTGGGGCAGGCCCTGGTGATGCAGTGGCCGGTGCGTGGCGACATCCTGCGTCGCTTCGGCCCGGTCGGCATGGGCGAGCGGAACAACGGCATCAATATCGGCGCCTCGGCCGGGACCGAGGTCAAGGCCGTCGCGGCGGGACGGGTGGCCTATGTGGGCGACGATCTGCCGGGGCAGGGGCTGACGATTCTGATCATTCACCGCGACGGGTGGCGCACGGTCTATGGCCATCTGGGCTCGGCGACGGTGCGTGACGGCGCCGAGGTTCGCGCGGGCCAGGCTATCGGCACGGTGGGCCTGACGGCGGGCGACGGACGGCCCTCGATCCACTTCGAGACGCGCCAGATGCGCGGCGATGATCCGGTCGCTGTCGATCCCTTGAGCGTTCTGCCGCGCTGAACATGATCCGCCCGGCGTGTCCGGGCGGCATCGCCTGTGACGCCTCGGCATTAGGCCGCGTTGCAAATCGGCACGGCTCACCCTAGGTTCCGCGCCTCAATTTCTTATGGGGCCCCCGTTCAAGGTCGGCCCGGTTCGGGGAGTTTCCATGCCTACTGGTTCCGAAGGCGGCCTGATGGCCATCGTGGTGCAGATCGCACCGATCGTCGCAATCTTCATCCTGTTCTACTTCCTGATGATCCGCCCGCAGCAAAAGCGGATGAAGGCTCACCAGGCCCTGATCGCCGGCGTCAAGCGCGGCGACGAGGTCGTCCTGTCGAACGGCATGGTCGGCAAGGTGACCCGCGTTGAAGACGCCGAGGCCATGGTCGAGATCTCGCAGGGCGTGAACGTCCGCGTGGTCAAGGCGATGATCGCCGAGGTGCGCAACCGCACCGCCATCGCCGCCAACGACAAGGGCTGAGCGGCTTCTCGCCGCTGACGCCCGCCCGAAATAGAGCCCTGACATGATTCAGCTAGCGCGCTGGAAAGTCACCCTGGTCGTGCTGTCGCTCGTTGTCGGGCTGCTGCTGGCCTTCCCGAGCGTGCTCAGCCAGGCGCAGCGCGACGCGCTGCCCGGCTGGCTGCCCAAGAACGGCCTGAACCTGGGCCTTGATCTGCAAGGGGGCTCCTACCTCCTGCTGGAGGTCGACGTGCCGGAGATGCGCAACAAGCGCGTCACCAATCTGATGGAAGACGTGCGGGTCGCCCTGCGCGAACAGCAGATCAACGTCGGCGCCATGCAGCGCGAAGCGGGTGGCGTCGTGGTCACGATCACCGACCCCGGCCAGTTCGACACGGCTCTGACCGAACTGCGCAACCTGGCGCAGACGGGCGCGGCCGCAACCGGCCAGCCGGACCGCACGGCCACGCGTCTGAGCGGCAACCGCATTCGCTTCGCCTTCACCGACGCCACGCTGAACGGCATGGGCGCGACGGCGGTGGACCAGTCCATCGAGGTCGTGCGTCGTCGTCTGGACAGCTCGGGCACCAAGGAAATCTCCATCACCCGTCAGGGCGCCGACCGCATCGTGGTCCAGGCGCCGGGCCAGAGCGATCCGGCCGAGCTGGAGCGTCTGGTCGGCCGGACGGCCCAACTGACGTTCCAGATGGTCGATACCTCGACCAATGGCCTGCAGGACGCCATGGCCGGCCGCGTGCCGCCGGACGCAGAACTGCTGACCGACGATCAGGGCACGCCCTATCTGGTCAAGAAACGCATCCTGGTTTCGGGTGAAAACCTGACCCGTGCCGGCGTCGGTTCGGATCAGAACGGACGCCCCGCCATCGATTTCCGCTTTGACGGGCAGGGCGCGCGTCGCTTCGGCGAAGCCACCGCCCAGAACATCGGCAAGCCCTTCGCTATCATTCTGGACGGCAAGGTGATTTCGGCCCCGACGATTCAAGGCGCCATCACCGGCGGCACGGGCCAGATCACCGGCAACTTCTCGATCCAGTCGGCCGCCGAACTGGTGAACCTGCTGAACGGGGGCGCCTTGCCGGCGCCGCTGAAGGTCGAGGAACGTCGCGTCGTCACCGCCGAGCTGGGTGCTGACGCCGTGCAGGCCGGCATGGTCTCGACCATCATCGGCTTCGCCCTGATCTGCGTCTTCATGATCGGCGCCTACGGCTTCCTGTTCGGCGGCGTGTCGGTTCTGGGCCTGATCCTCAACGGCATCCTGATCATCGCCGCCATGTCGCTGTTCGGCGC